>NZ_CVTO01000115.1:55934-57876 GCF_900004715.1 Pseudomonas sp. 24 E 13 | reverse complement strand
TGAGCCGCCGTCAGGGCGGAACCCTAAGCAGCCGTTACCGCAGAAACGGATATGTACTCGGTCCAATCCAGCATCCTGGTCGGCCCCGAGGCCGCCATCGGGGGCAAGCCCCCTCCCACATTTGGACCGAGGTGTGTCAGATGGATACGCGTCGGTTGCCAAGCGACCGAAGGGCAACGACCGCACTGCACATCATCGCCTTACAACCGCACACGACGAAACTCTTGCAGCATCCTTCGGTCGATGCTTTCAAGAGGCCCACGGTGCCTCCGTTGCCTTGTGTGTGTGCGTGTGAGTGAATGCCTGCGGAGACGGCCATGAAAGAAGCCCTGAACGATTTGCCCGGCCCTATAAAACGACAGGCTGACAGAATTCTGCGTGAGATCGAACTGGCGGGGTCAATGATTCTTGCCGTCAAAGGCGGTGCCAAGGCCCAAGGGTTTGTGCTGGGAATCACCTGCTGTGAAGGGCTCACTTCCGAGCGCTGCGAAGCGTTGGCAAGCCATTTTGACAGCGTGGTGGAACAACGGCTGAGGTCGCTGACACTGGGGCTGTAATGCCCGCAATAGCGCCGCCGCAGTCCGGGCTTTAAAAGCGACGAACAACCTCCTACACTGCCGGGAATTTCCGTTCGCCTGTGCAGCTTCGCTTTTCTGCCCGCCTCCCACCAGGACTACAGACATGCGCCTGCCCGACTTCATTCTGGAAAACCTCGAGCCGATACTGCAGGCTTGGGAAGATTTCGCCAGAACCATCGACACCCCGGGCGAGGAACTCGACAGCGTCGCGCTGCGCGATCATGCCGAGCAGATGTTGCGGGCCATCGTCAGCGACCTGCGCACCAAGCAGACCCGCCAGGAACAAATCGCCAAGGCCCAGGGCCACGCACCGGAGGACGAACAGGAAACTGCGGCCGAAACCCACGCAATGACGCGGCTGATGGCCGGGTTCACCATCGACCAGATGGTCTCCGAATACCGCGCGCTGCGCACCAGTGTGGTCAGCCAGTGGATGCGCCAGGTCAAGGACGGCACACCGATCAACGTCGACGACATGACCCGATTCCATGAGGCCATTGACCAGGCCCTGGCCGAGTCCATTGCCAGCTATTCACGGGCCGTCGAGGCCTCACGCAACATGTTCCTGGGCATCCTCGGCCACGATTTGCGCACCCCACTCGGCGCAATCCTGCTGGGTGCCGACGTGTTGCGCCGCTCCCAGGACGCCGGGGCGCGGGCGACCAAGATCGCCAATCAGGTCTACACCAGCGTGCGCCGGGCAAGCCAGATCGTCGGCGACCTGCTTGACCTGACTCGCTGCCAGATGGGGCCGGGCATCCCGGTCAAAACCAGCGAAATAAACCTCTCGCCGCTGTGCCAGCGCGTGGTCGAGGAAATTCGCGCGTTTCATCCCGAAGCCATCGTGATGTTCGACGCGAACACAAACGTATCTGGGCAGTTTGACGGCGGGCGGATGGAGCAGGTGTTTTCGAACATCATCAGCAACGCGGTGCAACATGGCGACACCACACGGCCTATCCAGGTCGAGCTGGGCATGCACAAGGACTTCGCCGTCTTCACTGTGCGCAACAGCGGTGAAGCGATACCCGAGGACGTGCTCCCGTTCATATTCAACCCCATGGGCCGTTTCTCCCAGCGCACCGCCATCCACCACGGCCCCACCGAAGGCCTGGGCCTTGGCCTGTTCATCGCCTCGGAAATCGTCGCCTCCCATAGTGGATCGATTGAGGTCAGCTCCGACACGGAACAGGGCACAGTGTTTCAGGTGAGGATTGCGGTCAATCGATAACTTCGGCCCGCCATGCCCGCGCGCCGTAACCACGATGCGAAGCGAGTCGCCCTTGATCTTGACCTGCTTTTGATCTCAGGCGCCCCGTTAAACCACGCTGGCCGAACGCAGGCTTGAATCCGTGGGTAACCCG
>NZ_CVTO01000115.1:49691-55876 GCF_900004715.1 Pseudomonas sp. 24 E 13 | reverse complement strand
TACTCGGTCCAATCCAACATTCTGGTCGGCCCTGAGGCCGTCATCGGGGGCAAGCCCCCTCCCACATTTGGACCGGGATCGATCCAAAATCCTGGTCGGTTCTGAGGCTGCCATCGGGGGCAAGCCCCCTCCCACATTGGACCGGGATCGATCCAAAATCCTGGTCGGCTCTGAGGCCGTCATCGGGGGCAAGCCCCCTCCTACATTTGGACCGGGATCGACACAAAATCCTGGTCGGTCCAGAGGCCGCCATCGGAGGCAAGCCTCCTCCCACATTGGACCGGGATCGACACAAAGCCGTGTAGATACCTATGCCCTAGAAGCTATAACATGCCCTAGAAGCTATAACGCGCAGTCAACTTCACATTACGCGGATCGCCGTAGATGTCATACGGACTGTAAGCACCATCGGCCACACTGCTGTAGTAAACCCGGTCAAACAGATTGTTCAAATTGACCTGCAGATCCAACTGCTCGCTGGCCTTGTACCCCGCCACCAGGCCGACCACAGTGTAAGAGCCCTGCTGGTTTTTCCAGGCCGTGGCACCCGCCCCTCCCGCGGTGCGGATGCGACTCTGCTGGTACACATCGCCACCAACACGCCAGCGCTGCAGCTCACCGGGCAGGCTGTAAATGGTCGACAGCTTGAACAGTTGACGCGGTTTCTCGCGGTCGAAATCTTCGCCTTCGCGGGCGGCGTTGGCGTCGCTCACGTAGCGGGTCTGGGTGTAAGTGTAGCCGGCCGCCAATTGCCAGTTATCGGTCAGGGCGCCCTGGATTTCCAGGTCGACGCCACGGCTGCGCACCAGCCCGGCTGCCTCATAGCAGGCACTGGCCGGGCCTGAGCCGCAGCCTTTGACGTCCGGCAGCTCCTGGGCGCGATTCTTCTGGTCAATCTGGAACACCGCCATGCTCGCATTCAAGGCGCCGTCAAAGTATTCGCCCTTGATCCCTACTTCGTAGTTCTCGCCCACGATGGGGATAATCACGCTCCTGTCGACACCCTTGCCGCTCTGCGGCTTGAAGATGTCGGTGTAGCTGACATACACCGAATGATTGGCGTCCAGGTCGTAGACCAGCCCGGCATAGCGGGTCAGGTTACGCGTGACTTTGTAGTCGCTTTCACGGTTTGCACTGTCTTCGAATTCATACCAGTCGACGCGACCGCCAAGAATCAACGACAGTGGATCGGTCAGGCGCAACCGGGTACTGGCATAAACACTGTCTTGCGTGGTGGTCTCGGGAAGGCCGTTACCGCCTCTGATGTAATCGGGTTTGGCATGCCCGTGTGGATTCCACGTGAAGGGGTTGATGCCGGCGTCGACGTATGCGCTCCAGGCCTTGCCCGAACGATAGTCCAGCTTGCGCTTGCTGACCCCCAGCGTCAGGTCATGCTGCTGGCCGAGGAGCTGGAAGGGGCCGCTGAGCGCCAGGTCGTAGCCGGTTTCCTTCTGCTCCATGGCTTCGTTCCAGAGGTAATGCCGATCGTACTCCCAGACCGAAGAGGCCAGCACATCGGCGTCGGTCTTGGACTGCATGGCGGCCGCACGCAGTGTCCAGTCGTTGGGCAAGCCTTGCTCCAGGGTGGCGAAATAACCGGTGGTGCGATTGTCGGAATATTCCCAGTCATGCCCCAGGAAGGTGTCACGCGGCAGCCCCAGATGGCCGCCACCACGGGCCATGGGCAAGCCGCCCCAGATGTAGTTGGTGTGGGTTTTCTGTCTGTAGCCGCCGAGCGTGAGGGTGGTGTTTTCACTGAGGTCGGCGTCGACCACACCGTAGAACAAGTCGTTATCACTCTCGACCGAGTCGCGGAAACTTTTGGCGTCTTGCCGTGAGACCACCGTACGCGCACGCAGGGTGCCGCTGTCATTGAGCGGGCCACCGACATCCAGCGTACCGCTGTAGTCATCCCAACTGCCGGCGCTGCCGGTGAGCGTGCCCTGGAATTGCCGGGTCGGGCGCTTGCGCACCAGGTTGATGGCACCCGCCGGGCTACCGGCGCCCTGGGTGAGCCCGGCAGCGCCGCGCACGATTTCCACCCGGTCGTACATGGCCAGGTTGGCCTCGCCGCTGGGCAGATAGGTCAGGAAGCTGGTGGGGAAACCGTCATACATGATGTTGTCGACGTCGAAGCCACGTGCGCTGAACGTGGGTCGCCCGACGCCACCGGAGTTATTCAGGAAAAGCCCCGGCGCACTTTTGACCACGTCACTGATGCTGGTCATGGCCTTGTCGTCCATGCGCTTGCGCGTCACCACACTGACCGACTGCGGTGTTTCGCGCAGGCTCAAGGGCAACTTGGTGGCCGTCTGCATCGCGCCGGTGGTGTAGGAACCGCTGTTCTCGGTGGTTGACGCCAAGCCTTGTCCGGTGATGCTGGTTGCGCCCAGCTCCAGGGTTGCACCGGCGACCTGCGGGCTCAGCAAATACAGGCCATTGCCCTGTGCTGTGGCTTGCAGGCCTGTGCCCTGCAGCAGTTGCTGCAGGCCGCCGTCCACGCTGGTGGCGCCATTCAGGCCCGGGCTGCGCAGCCCCTCCACCACGCCCGGCTCGATGGGCAGTGTGATCCCCGCCTGGCTGGCGAAGGCTGCAAGCGCTCGGCTCAGGTTCCCGGCCGGCACCTGGTAGGTACGACTCTGCCGCGCGCCGGGCTCGGCGGCGTGCGACGATGCGGCGCACAGGCTCCCGCCCGCAATCATCAGTCCCAGCGCGGCCGCGTGTACTGTCCGTGCCAATGGTTGCATGCCTTGCGTCGTCGCCATGTGTTCGTCCCCGCCCTATGGAAGTGATGTTGTTATGAGGGGGACACGCAGCCCGACGAAAACACGACAACCTTTTTAAGCATTCATGCGCGCGGTGACAGTCACCCAATACGGCGTGCGGTAGTGGATGCTCACCGGCAGCGTCTGGCTGAGGGCGTGGAGAATCTGGTCGGTTTCACGCAACTGGAAAGCGCCGGAGATCAGCAGCCCCGCCACTGCCGGGTCGCAACGCAGCAGACCGGGTCGATAGCGGTCCAGCTCATTGATGAAGTCATCAAGGCGCATCTTGTCTGCGCGAAGCACACCGTTCAGCCAGTCGAGTCGATCCGCCTCCAGCGCTGTAGGCGCCTGCGCAGATTGATTGTTGACGTAGGTCTGCCGGCCGGCGGGGATTGGCACCATTTCGGCATCCCCCCGTGACAGCCGTGGGCGCACCTCGGCAGCGCCCTGCAGCGCGGCAAGGTAAGTCATGTGCGGGTACTGACGCACCACAAAACGGCTGCCCAAAAGGGCGAGTTGCGCCTGCGCGGTCTCGACGATGAACGGCCGCACTGCGCTCGTGTGGGGCACCTCGACGAGCATCTCGCCCGCGATCAGGCGCACGCGACGCACGCTGTCTTCATAGGCGATATCGACGGCGCTGCCGGTGTTCAGGCGGATCTGTGCGCCATCCGGCAGGTCCAGGGTGCGCTGCTGCCCGGTGGCGCTGCGTTCATCCGCCTGCCACTCACGCCACGGCAGGTTCCGGTACGCCGCGAGGCCCAGGGGAGCGACGGCGATCAGCAATGCAAGGTTCTTGAGCACCTGCCGCCGCTCCAGGCCTTGCGGGCGCTCCAGTGCGCTGCGCCCGGCAGCGCCGACAAGTTGCCGGGCTCGGTCACTGAAACGCTCGGCCAGTTGCCAGGCGCGTTCATGGTCAGCATGTTGTGCTCGCCACTCGGCTGCGGCGGCGTGCTCGTTGGCACAGGCGTCGCTGCTCTGCAAGCGCACGAACCAGCCTGCCGCTTCACGGGCAATGCGCCGGTCGATGGGCGCGTTAGTCATGCCGCGCTCTGGCTGGCCAACACAATGCACTCCTCGAAGGCCCGCACGAGATAGCGTTGCACCGAACGCACGCTGAGATTGAGCCGGCTGGCGATCTCTTCCTGGGTATACCCCTCCAACTGCGCCATCAGGAATGCCTGCCGGGTTTTGGCCGGCAATGCGCCAAGTACCTGGTCGATCTCGTCGAGGGCTTCCAGCACCAGCGCCTGATTTTCCAGCGACGGCACCTGTTCCTGCGGCGCTTGCGCCAACGCGGCCAGATAGGCCTTCTCAAGTGAGCGACGGCGATAGAGGTTGAGGGTCAGGCGATTGGCGACGGTGGCCAGGTAGGCGCGCGGCGATGTGAAATTCAGTGGCTCGCCAAGCCCGTTGCTGAGCAGGCGCAGGAACGTGTCCTGCGCCAGGTCCGCCGCATCGGCCGCATTGCCCAGGCGATGGCGAAGCCAGCCCTGCAGCCAGCCGTGATGGTGGCTGTAAAGCTGGTCGATGGACGGATGAGGGTTAGCCGAAGGAATAGACTGCACGGGATAGGACAAATGTTAATGAGAATTTGTCGCATTCTATCAGGTAAGGTAAAGATTCGTACAAGTAAAAAGGCTGTGGGAAGGGGCGGAGGTTCTGGCGGATGATTGGGTGTAAAGCGTCTGAATAATCCGGCTATGGCTTTTTCCGCAACCGCTCAAGCACCTCGTCACAGGCCGTCGTCCACGCTTGCTGCGCCCCTTTGTCACGAAGCACATCGAGCCCGGCTGCCGTAAAGGTGCCGGGAGTAGCGATGGCATCGCCCATGCTCGCCATACTGACCAAGGGTTGATGACTGGCGCTGGCCAGGCAGTCCTGCATGTTGCCCATTACCAATTGGCGGGCCTGCGCCTGGGTCAGCCCCTTGTCGGTGAACCACTGCTGAAGGCCATTGAGAAAGAAATAGAACCAGCCATTCATGCATGCCGCTACGGTGGCCAACTCGAAGGCGTCTTCCTGATCCATCACAATCAGCGAGCCGAGGGTGCCCAACAACGCCTCGTGGACGTGACCCGCCGGTGTGACTACCACGGTCGAATGGTTGATCTGGGCGGCATAGGACAACATCGCCCGCACTGGCTGCGCCTGTGGGAAACAGCGCGCCAGGTCTTTGAGTGTCATGCCGGCTACCAGGGAAACCAGAGGTTGCCCCGGTTTGAGTTGAATATCCCTGCACAGTCCTTCGACTGCATCGGGGCGCACACCGAGCAACAGCAGGTCGGCCCCATCGACAACCTCTTGATTGTCGGCCATGACCTCGCACGCCCAAACCTTGCCCAACTGCTCGGCGCGCGCCTGATTGCGGGGCGACAACAGCACCCGCCCGGTAAAACCGCCACGCCGCAGGCCGACCACCACTTTCTCAGTCAATTCGCCGACGCCCAAGACTCCAATGCTCAGCAAGGTGTTTCCTCCGTTCGAAGCCAGTGAAATATGTTCTGCATCTTAACCCCATGCAGTAAGGCGACCCCACAGGTGCGGACATTGGAGGCGTCTCTGTATGATGGGCAATCTCGGCGCCATCCTCATGATTAGAACAAACAGAGCACGCAAAAATTGAAGGATCTTTTACAGGAGAACCGGTTAAAAAAAGTAGCGCTCCTGGCGTTCGTATGTTCACTGTTTGGTGCCTGGATACTTTATATGTTGTGGGCCGCGCGCATTGGCATGCGAACGGTTCTGATGGCATCCATTCCGGAATGGACCACTTATATAACAGCCGGACTTGTCATAGGGCTGATCTTTGCAGCAAAGGCGTTCTACGCTCGGCCCGCTCAACGGAAGCCAACACAGGCCGTAGACCCTTTTTTCGGCGGATTCTGCTTGGGTCTTGCGTGCTCCATCAATATTTACGCTGTCTGCGTCTACCTATTGCCCGGGGACATCATCCACTACGAATCGGCGTATGAAATCACCTACCCAGGGCCCTCCGCTGGAAAATTCAGCCGTTGCGAGGCTGGCTTGCGCATCAAGGACATAAACACCGGACGCTGGATTGAACTCTGTACAAATCAATCGGATTTGGACAAACAACGGCAGCGCGGCATGAATGCCGTATGGGTGACTGCTCAGGCAAACAAAGTGGGTTCTTATATTATTGGCTATCAGTTTATTTTTAAATGAATCCCTATACGCATGAGAATCTACACGACTTCGGTATGACACCGACACGTGGCGCGGGAGCTAGCTGCCGTCGTCTCCCAGGCGACAGCTATCCAACTGACACGCCTCGGTCAATGTGGGAGGGGGCTTGCCCCCGATGGCGGCCTCTGGGCCGACCAGGTTGTTGGATCAGATCGAGTACATATCCGTTTCTGCGGTAACGGCTGCTTAGGGTTCCGCCCTGACGGCGGC
>NZ_CVTO01000115.1:9198-49641 GCF_900004715.1 Pseudomonas sp. 24 E 13 | reverse complement strand
GCTCGGTGTGCCCGAACGCAGGCTTGAATCCGTGGGCCGCCGCAATGGGCCATCCTTGGCCCAGTGCGGCGGCCCACGGATTCAAGCCTGCGTTCGGCCAGCGTGGTTTAACGGGGCGCTTAGATCTAAAGCCAGATCAAGAGCGACTCGCTTCGCATCGTGGTTACGGTTGAGCGCTAAAGAGTTGTATAGATACCTATGCCTATACGGCAAGCCAAATGCACGCATTGAACATCCATCGCGCTTGAGTGGATTGCCGCACCGCCCCGACAGCCCTTATTCTCGACACTCCCGCCCAACCCAATCCAGAGCCGCCATGGACCTTCCCACCCTCGCCCTCTTCCTGCCCGCCTGTTTCGCCCTGAACATGGCACCCGGCCCCAATAACCTGCTGTCGGTGAGCAACGCCACCCGTTACGGCTACCGCACCTCCTGCCTCGCCGGTATCGGCCGCTTGCTGGCCTTCGCCGGCATGATCGCCCTCGCCTCCGCCGGGCTGGCGGTGGTGCTGCAAACGTCGGAATTGTTGTTCTACGGGATCAAGCTGCTCGGCGCGGCGTATCTGTTTTACCTGGCCTATCAGCTGTGGCGGGCAGACCCGCAGGCAGAAGCGGACATCGCCGCCAACAAGGTGGGCTTATGGGCCCTGGCACGGCAGGAGTTTCTGGTGGCGGCGGGCAACCCCAAAGCCATCCTGATCTTCACCGCCTTCCTGCCGCAGTTCGTGGTGCCCGGGCAACCCATCACCGCGCAATTCGCTTTGTTGGGCGCGATGTTCCTGGCACTGGAATGGATCGCCATCAGCGCCTACGCCTACATGGGCCTGCACATGCGCCGCTGGTTTGCCGAGCCGAGCGGCAAACGGATCTTCAATCGTTGCTGCGCGGGGCTGTTGTCGGCGGCGGCCACGGTTTTGTTGACGGCGCGTCGGGCGTGAACCCCGCGCCTGCCTGCGCAAGCAGTGCAGGCGCCCGACCGCGCTACTCCTTGGTCAAATCAACCAACGGCGTCTGCCGAACCTCAGTTTCCCGCCCGGCCTGAATTTCGCTGACCTGCTTCAAGGCCTTGTCCACAGCCGCCTTATCCGCCAGCAAGCTGTAGCTGATGCGGAACTGCTTGTGTGCCTTGGGCTCGATGGTGGGTACCAGGTTCAGTGGCCGCTGATAACGGCGGTTGTAGGAAAAACTCGTGCCCGGCTCCAGCCCCGTGACATAGCCCTGCCCTTGGGTATCGGTGTTCTTCCACAGAGAAAATACCGGCAGCGTTTGCGTATTGAAACCGACCGACACGCCCAGGCTGCCGGCCTTGTTATGCAGCACGGTCAAGGTATCGCCCTTGGCATCGGCATAGGGCACTACGTTGTACACGGTTTCGTCATAGTCCTTGGTGGGTGCGCGGTAGGTTTGCCAGTCGGCCAATTCGCCCTTGGCCTTATCGTTGAACGGCGACACCTGCTTCACCGGCGCGGCGAACCGCGCGCCCTGCTCCAGGAACGGGGTGCTGAAGTTACTGTGATACAGCGCCTGGTATTCCTTCGCATAGTCACCGTTGTTGGTCAGCGTGTCGTTGAGCGCGAACACAACGCTGCCGGGCTCGGTGACCAGTTCGGTCGCCACGGAAAAATCGACCTTCTTGAACGCCTGCTCTTTCAGCTCACCGCGCAGAGTGATGGCGTACGGCGGTTTTTCATCGATGTGCAGGGTGACTTTATTCGCAGGAATATTCGCGGCCCGACCATGCAGGGTCAGCAATTCGCCATTGTCGATGCCGGGGTGACCGACCCATTCGTAGCCGCAACGGGTGACCAGCTCGTTGAAACCCTCCAACCAACCCAGCCCACCGCGACCATTGAGCTCGATGAAGGAAGGATTGACCACCTCCTTGACCGGCGAATCCCATCCCATGCGCACATCGCCGACCGAAGCCTGCAACACGTTCATACCGCGAGTCGGCACCACCGAGAGCTTCATCGTGCCGTTATCGATGTCGACAATACTCACCCCCTCCTGCCGACCACCGTGCAAGGTGCGCAGTGTCACGCTGAAGGGTTTGTCGGTTTGCACGCCCAGTTGCTGGCTGGTGACCTGCCAATTCTGCGCGGCCTTGTCAGTGTCGAGGAGGACGTAATCCCAGGCCATGGCGTGGGAAGCGGCAGAGAGTGCGCTGAGGGCGACAACGAGTTTGAGTGGGGTCATGGCGGTAGCCTTTTTTGGAGTTGTGTGCGTTTTATAGACTCGATGAAACGTTTCAGCAAGCTTAAAAGGCGGGATAGCGTGCGTAGATGTAAAAAGGGAGTTGGAGGAAGTTGGAAAATCGAGTCGGTGGTGTTGCAAGCAGGTGCGACCAAGAAAAGCAGGTTGAGCGGTGTGAGCTTCGGCATATTCGTGTTGAGAACACTGCCCTTTTGGGGGGAGGTGAAAACCGGCTGAGTTGTGCTTTCGGGCGTTGCGCTGTTGATGCGGGCAAGCTTGAGTCGGCTGAATTGCAATATCGTAGGCTGTGCCATTTACTAATTGGAATAGGAGAACAGTGCGATGGACATGAGCGGTGGTGGAGAAATCATGACCTACGTGAATGGAGCAATAGCGTTAGTGGCGTTGTGCTTGAGCATACGTAACCGAAAAACTCAGAAAGCGATGTATCGGCTGACCCGGTCCACGCACTGGAGCAGCACGAACGATTTTCATGTGATCAGCGCCGAGCAACTAGATGACTCGGTTTTAGTTAAGTTGGTTTTCTTCAACCCCGGGTCGGTGTCAGCAGTGATACAAAGCTTAGCTGTTTACGAAATCCCCCGCCCAATCTGCTGGTTGCCACGCCGATTTGATTGGTTACGCAGGAAACGTCTAGAACTTGCAAAATGGTGGCCCACCACAGACGAAGAGGAAAAAATACCTCGCTTATTTGCAGAGTGATATCAGGAGCTGATGGTTAAAGAAAGTCGAGTGATACTGGTGAGGCTCCCTGGGATGATCAATCGGCTTACCCATGCGTTTGAACTGAAAACCAATCATGGTGTTATCACGACGTGGTATGCCCTTGATTTCATAGAAAAGGGATTTGCCTTTCAATCCCATCGAAATTTCAAATACTGATAAACGGGGGGCCGTATTTGCTTGGGAAGGCTGCCGTGTCGATGGTTATAAATGCGTGTATGAAGTGAGGAATTTAACTTGCGGGGCGCTGAGTATTAGTTAGTTTGCTAGAAGCAGTCTGCACACTAAGGTCCACCCCTGGTCGATACCCGACAAGTTCATAGTTTTGTACAAACGTATACAAACGTACAAACGGAGTCAGACCACCAATATATAGAGTGTGGTCTGACCCTGATCCCCCTGATTTCCTGATTAGTAATGGTCTGCACCCCATAGTCTTCTTCATACACACAAATCGCGCCCGCAGGTTCTTCGTCCTGCGGACGTTAGGCCTGGTCCAGGTTCAGCTTAAGTACGCTGGTCGCTCGCCCAACCGCTCTACCAATCTTACGAGATAACCGTCGGCATCCTGGACGATGAATTCTCGCTGTCCTACTTCTACATCTTCAGCCCGATACCAGGTGTCTTTGCATTCTCGATAGGGCACATATCCAGCCTCATCAAGTTTTCGGATGATGGGGGCGACAGCCTCAACATCAATCTGCAGGTTCATGCCTCTTCCAAACGGCCTGGTCAACGGCGCCGTCAACCATTGACCCGCGTCCGAATCAATCTGTTCAAGCATTACTTGAGCACCGTTCAAATCAAGATATGCAAATTTATCTTCCGGGCGTTGATAAACCACTTTGAACCCTAGGCAAGAAACCCAAAAAGCCAAGCTACTCTCCAGGTTGGTTACCATTAACTCCGGAACCAGTTTGTTACGTTCGAACATGAGATGACTTCCATTTCATAAGGCGTATTTTTTTTGCAGACGGGAGGTTTCTGCGTTTACGACTTCCATGCCACGATGGGGTCGTGGCGAGCATGATGATGCATGGTCGGGCAGGAATCGACTCCAATCGGCCATAACCAGCCCGTGGCGATCAGAAACATTTGACGACAACGCGTCGTTCTCCCACTCTGATTGCCCCCTGTTTATTCACTAGGCTTCGATATGTCATTCGCAACCGTAGTGCTGCTCGACCGCTGGCCACAGCCAAGTACGTCGCCCGAACCCGTCGTGTTTGCCACCGACACGCAGCTATGTGTACGGTATTGCGCCGCTGGGGAACAAATAGTTGTAATCCATTTCCCCCTGGTTAAAAAAATTCAGTTCGGCGCCCCAAACGACGAGGCTTTGGGGGGGCATCCGCTTATTAGACTTGGCCTCAAGCATTACCAAATTCATCGAATAGATAATTCGCCTTGGCTAGCAGAGCTTGAGCAGAGAAACGCCATTCATCCGCGACACAATAAACAGCGGTTTCTAGAAAATGCCATCCATTATATCTTTACGTTTCAAGACTCTACCCTGGAATGCATAGTAATTGAGGGGGAGTTCTGGCATCCAAAAGTACAAGTTTTTACTTCGGAACAGAAGGCCAGGGACGTCTGGTGCGAACTGATAAATAACATAGACGCTTGATCCCAATCGTCACTTTTGACTGACCGAGCGTTCGTTTATGTAACCTTACGAATTCACTAGCACTCTCGCTTCTAGAATACGAGATCACTTTATGCAAACTGACCAAACCAGGCTACTCGCGCTCGCACTGCTTGAGATCAGGACATTGCTTGCCGATTATTTGGGCACAGATGTAGATGCTTCCATGAGCGTCCGTGTCGCGGCGCATATGGCTTACGCGCTCCACAATGAGGCGGAGGCCGCATACAACAACGCAGACTTTCAGATCGCCAATGTAAGCTTTAAAATCGCTGCAATCGATCAGATTCTTGGTGTCACTGACGGTGCCGCATTGTTGAGCAAATTTAACTTGGATAAAAGGCCGCGTTAGCGGAGGGCGGGTGCCGTTGCCCCATACCCTCATGGCGACAGCGGCGAGTCGTCCCTGCAACTGCCCGGGCGACATTCCGAACACTCTGTCGGGGTTATCGAGCGACCTCACATCCAGTTGATAAGCATGCGTCACGCTCCCGATGGCAGGGTCCAGAAACCCGGCGGCGATCAGTTCGCGGGCTCGCATTGGATTGGGGCAAAGAAAGCATCGCCGCGGCCTTTTCTCTCTCCCGATGTGTCGCGCGTACAGCCTGCCCTGTTATTCTGATTCAGCAATATGGTGTGTAGATAATATGCTATACGGTATTAAGTCACAGGAATGTCGGCTAATTGATAGTTAGGGAAAGCTGAGTATGCGTCGCTTAAAAGCCAATGGGTTGGTGTTTGTCAGCATTGCGATATTCTGTTCCGGCTGCACATCTTATTCGTCCCAGCCGACAATCCACGAACCCGCTGAACCCGAGACACAAGAAATCATCTCCAGCTTCAGTTACGCAATAAACTCCCCATGGAAAAACAGTCGCTTCGGTAAGGGCGCATACGCAGCGACACTCAAGGTTGTTCCCGATGCACGGGATACGGGCTCCAGCCTCGCCGCCCCAACCCTGCCGGCGTTAGAAATCAAGATCTCGGAGTTCTCATCTGGCGGCGCTTGCGGACAAGATTACCTGACGGGCTTGAGTCTGGGTTTGATCCCCAGTTGGTGTACGCGGACTAACCTTTTCAAGTTTGATTTTATATTGAATAAGGGTCAGCGCTTTTGCAGGCAGAAAACCTACACGATAAACTCTACGTCGTTTTCACATCTCACGTTGATTCCATTTGCACTATTCAATACGGACAATCAGCCATTTAAGCTCTATCAGGCGGCGCTTAAAGATTTTCTTCGAATAGGTCAATGTGCGCGTTGAGACGCATGTTAACAGGCTTTGGGGCGTTCGAAATTTATCTCAAGTGAGCGGCAGCTTTTGGCCGATAGCTGTCACTCACTCTAGATGAAAAAGCCTCAAGATCAAGCCCGACGCTTTCTCGCCGTCTGCCTCATAAAGGCTGCGCAATGCAGCCTGATCAGTGAGTTTGTGCAATTTGAAGTGGTTATAGAACGCTTGGCCCAGTCGCTGCTGCTCGAAGCTTCCCAGGCTCCACAACCGCGCGAACTCCTCATAAGCGGCGCGTTCGATCTGCAACGACGAATCGTTTTCCATTCTCGGGCAACCATCAGCAAGGAGACCGAAACGTACCAACTCGCTATCGATCTTTCAAGTTCGCCTGTTCCACGCAGACATTCAGTTTTCGGCCAATAGGGACCAGAAAAGTAAAAAAAGGAGCTAGCCACCAAGACTGCGGCGACTACGCCCTATCTATTCTCCCGGAGTAACAACCCTGCTTGGCATTGTGAACGTGAATGTAACTAACCTCTGGGTCGGCAAACATCCGAGTAACAACTGGCTCCATTGCTATTCCATCAACGACGTCGGCATTGAGCATCATCCCATCATCAGCGAATGCGCGAAGTGATAACAAACGGATTCGCATAGACTGGGGTATCTGGTCGACTGCGTCATAAGCTTGCGTGGCCCACTCTCGTATGAAGATAGCGTGTGAGGCACGGTATGGCGTCTCGGCTGATTGAGAGAGATGGTTGAGTAAAAGCACACTCTGACCTAGCTCTGCATCCTTTATTTCGATACGGTCAGGAAAGCCTGGGTTTCTGTCAACGATGTAACGCTTTATCCCGAGAGAGGCTAGCTCTTTGTCGGGCAACCCAAACAGCGACTGGAATGGCTCGGGGGAAAGGCCAGTTATACGAAATGCCATGGTTAAACTCCTATTGGTTGGAGTCGTATCAGGCTGGAATTCGTACAGCACTACTATCCGTTTCTTGCGGCCTTATTCAAGCTGAGCGAGACTGACTGCTTAGGGTCGAAAGCGGTCGTCAGTGAGCAGCAGCTATCGGCCAGAAGCAGACGGACCGTGAATGTCAGAAAGCGACCGGTGCCTGACCGACCCGAAGAATCAGCGCCTAGTCACCGGACGCACTGATCAGGGTGTCGTCAGTTACCGAAAGTGCGTGAGTCTGGAGGGAATCGCATAGCTCTGACAGAAGTCCTTGAACGACGCTGAAGGATAAATCGGACTAACAAGCGCCGAACTTAAGTGATAAATGGATGGACGTGAACGGCTTTCCTGAAAAGCTGCCCTCAATTGTGAAGGACTCGTCCTTCACAAACACCCCTTGGATGCACCCGGGAGAACCAGCTTAAGGACCTGAGGACCAATCCTTCATCCCCGATATCCAGAACTTCATCGACGTTTGCCAAATTATCAGTGCGGGAGCCTACCGGCTTTAAGATGATGATGTCATAGCTCATACGTTTTCCTGTGGCCCATCCCCCACGTGCGCTTCATCTCACTCGTTAGAGGGGATAAGCAAGTGACCGAAAAAGGTAGACTTGTCGCTGCTAGTCCCAGTCCATTTTAATGTTCTCCTGTTTTCGGAACGCGTCCAGCACGCTCTGGAACTGGGAGCGTTCGAAAGTCAGGCTCGGTATTGAGTCGTACCAATCAACAGCAGGGGATTGCAGCGTAATTAAATCCTTCAGCAAGCCAAATCGGCGCCACTGGACATAGTGCTCACCGGCATGCTGCTCAGCGACTATGACGGTACAAGTCAGATCCAAGTCATCAGAGCAAACAAGTAGTGGAACCAAGGTCCGCCAGCCCGGCGCTGTTGAGTAAATCCGGTCCCATACCAAACAGGTGTCTTTATCGCTGTACAAGCCTGAATGAGCGGCTACCAAGTGTAGCTCAGCTTCTCGATTGTGCCGAGGTAGCCAAACCTCCATAGGTACTCCGTCAACGGCAAAGGTCGGATAGAAGCCCAGGCTGTGTTTAGATTTATGGCTTGCAATGGATAGCAGATTATTCATTCTGACCCTCGAATCCCTGAAGTTTACAGAGATTACTTTCCCTAGATGCGGACGGCTTCTAATCGCCGACACCCGGAAAATTCAAAGTTTTGTGATCCGAACGATATGGCTCGCATGAGCATCTTCTATTCGATTGAAGCCGCAGCGCAGGTAAAAAGCGCTCCCCTCCAAGGTATCGGTGTAGAGACGCACACGCTCAAAATGCAACGCGGCGTGGGCAAGCAATGCGTTAACCAATCTGCGGCCAACCTGTTGCCCGCGTGACGCAGGCGCCACATACACACGTCGCAGCCTTCCTGTACGGTCATGGGTGAACGGATCAACCGACAGGCCTCCAATGCCCACAAGTTGCTGGTTCAGATAAGCCGCCATGAGGCATTCGCCAGGCGCATCAAAGCGATGGGTGCCTGATTGCCATTCTGAAGTCAGCCGGGTGAGAAACCTGAAGCCTTCTGCAACTGCCGCTTTTTCCAGGTCGAGGATTTGGGGCGGAAGATGCGTGATCCGTTGAATCTCCATTGAGGTCAATCTTCTCTGATCGGGCACGAAACCCTTCTGAGGTCTCTGGGGATATTGACTTGGGCCGTGGGCACGCCAGTGGCAGCTATCGACCCAGCCGGTGTGAAAACGCAGACGTCAAATCACAGTTTTGCTGCTTATAAAAAGCGGCACACATTTGAAGCCGGCCTTGACTATAAACTCCGTGACATAAGGTATTGCTCTTTCCCCCAAGCCTCAAAGCGCTCCAATACTTTCCAGCCAAGCTTGGTGTAATAACTGCTCTGGTTGTGCGTGTGCAAGTACAAGGTAGTGAACCCAGCGTCTCGTGCATGGACACAGATGCCTTCGATTAACTGCACTGCGAGCCCCCTCTTTCGAGCTTCAGGTGTGACGAACACACACGCAAGCCAAGGACCTAGATCCGGCCGGTCAGACAGATCATTACTGGCAAGCGTAGCGCCACCTAGCAACTGGTCTCTTTCGGTTGCGATCAGACACTTCCAACTGCCATCACGCTGCCCATCGAAGAACTTGTGTTGCCAACTCGAAAGAGATTGCTGCGTAAACTCATAATTGAATTCCCGATAGAGCCATTCGGCCATAACGTCGCACTTGTCCATTTGCTTATCGAGCCAATCCACTCGCAGCATCTGAAACGCTCCTTATATATTCGTCACGCCGGTAGGATTCGGGACAATCATATAGCCGTCTGCCTGCGGCACAGACTATGTCGAAGCCATATCCATACTGGTTTCCCTGCTCACCCTCATACTGGCTTGGCCCAACGTTGCCGGCTGGGCTTGTAATGGACCTGGCCGGAGCATGGGCTACGCATGGTTACGGTGCAGGTGCCGGCAACTTCTGACACCACTTGATAGAACGTAGCGCTTCCTCGGCAGGCACAAGCGCGTAGCGCGAGTAATACATTGTCCCACCGAAACGGCCCTCGTCGATTTCGCCCAAGGTCTGTCCGTCCGTGTAGGCCGAAGTGCTGAGTTGGTCGGCGATGTAATACACCTTTCCATTCTCGACGGTGATATCGAAACGCTTGTTAACCATGCCACTTATTATGGGTGGCGAGGTGGAGGCAACGCTGTGCTTGCCGGCAGGAATGTCGGCTTTGAAAAAACTACCGGAGGGCAAGCTGCCAATGGCGCGACCATCGACCAGAATGGTCGGAGCGACGCCGTTACCGATGCTGGCGGGCGTGCGATAAAAGTACACCATGGCCTCGTCCGGACGGGGTTCTGCCGGTGATGTGAAGAATGGTTGGCCTGTGAGGTCCGGACCGCTGATGCAGCCGGTCAGTGAGGCCAGGCCTGCGAACAGGCCGGCCCAGAAGAGCGTACAGCGCTTCATGGCATGAAATTCCTTGAAAGTGGATCAATGGGCGTCGGGGCCGATGACGGTCACCAGTACCGGATTCAGAGCGTGCACAGCCCTTTACCGAAGTCAGTGGCATCAGAACTCGGCCACGGCGCAAAACCGCTCTTTGCCGTCATATTCACGATATTCCGATCCTTGAGCATCGGGTACTTGCGCTTGAGCGCCTGCACAGTGCTCTCGGCATTGTTCACGTTGGACAGGCAAAAACGCAGGGCATCGGAGCGCAGGTCGCCGATATAGAGAATTTCCCCGGCCTTCACCGAGAAAACCGCAGGCACAGGGCGCGGCATCGATTTTCCCGCGTAATACACGTAATGCCACTGCGTGTACTCATACTCACCAGGCGGCACTTCATACATGAAGTAATGGCCCAGCACAGAGGGTGATGGCTGATCATCTTCATTGCCCAGCGTCGTCAGCCGTATTGCGGTACCGGGGGCTCCTTGTTGCTTGATCTCAACCACCAGCCCATGGGGCTGCATCATCGGAAAACTCTCACCAATCGAACCCACGATGATCGCCTTACTCGGGTCCGGTGCGTGCTTGCCGTCGTAGCGTGACGTCGCGCACCCGGACAGAAGGGTTGCGCAGAGCGCGACCGCGCCCCAGACGAGATATTTACTGCTGACTTTCCCTAGCATTGGTCTTTTTTCCGATCAGTAATCTTGCAGTTTGTAGAGCCCAGCCGAGCGAACCAAACGTTCGTACACCTGGTACTTCGTTGTTGGCTCGGCCGAACCTATTGTCCAGCTACCCGCACCTTGATAACAACCCACTCTTGGCTCATCACCCGCCGCAGAGCAGCGCCTGAAGGCAAAATCCGATTCCCTCGCCGCGGCTTGCTCCATTGCCTACGCGTGCGTCAGAATCCGCCGGCTTGTGTGCTGGGGTGGCCGTCTCTAAGGTGGCTCGGTCGCTGAATTGTTCAGTGATTCGGGTTTAGTAGCCTGAGCTTGGGTATCTATTAGTGCATGAGTTTCATCAGTCAGACAGTGCGTCTGTGCTTGATGGTGGCTGTGCGTAGGGCGTCTTCGGGCGCGCCGGCTTTAGATATCCACCGGTCTACTAACCTGCGTACAGCTGCCACCCACTGTTTAGTAGCGGAAAGGTGGTGGCATCACTCAGGATGTCTACTCATGTCAAAAGCAGATTCAAGTGCCCTCTTCAACGTTGCCCCCAACGCCAGCAACGAAACCCTCATCACCAACAGCTACGAAACCTTCACCAGCGTCAGCACCCTGCTGCTCGACCTGTCCGAAGACCTCAACGGCAAACACCGCGACATCGCCCTCGCCATCCACCAACTGAGCGAACTGGGCGTACTCCTCACCGCCAGACTTCTTGACCGCGAAGCGCCCTGCCCTGGCTGATGATTAACCCTTCGACTCAATAGCTAGATAACTCGCCGCGTCGTCGTAAGCCACGTACAACGACTCGGCGATTTGTGTTTTGATCACCTTGGTGGACTCCAGCCCCAGCACAAAACCCTCTGCGATGACGAAAGCGGCGACTGCTTTCGGCCGATTCTGTTGAAAAAGTCGGTTTTTTCAGAATGCCGTAGGATGGATGGGTGAAAGCGCCTCTTCAGCACGCTTCTACGTGAAATCTCAGCCTGAAAGGCTCTGCGGACATTCAGGATTTCAATCTCCGACGCGTACTTTTCTGCTTTAGAAAACACGGCCGACTTTTTCAACAGAATCGGCCAGAAGCGGTCATTCATGATGCCCAATGCTGGCTATGCCCAAACGTTCATTTTTGTGTGTCGTATTAATTTCCAAAACATCGCATTTATTTCTAAATCCTACAGTATGCCTGGCGATGGGATCGCACCAGCCAAATCTCACGACATTTGACGAAGCGCTACAAACCGAGCCGAAAGCACATTAAAGTGCGCATTGAACCAAAGCGCCATCACGCCGGCGCGCCCACACAACCACAGCAAGGAATAACAACAATGCGAAGGGATAGAGATGACCACCGTGATCGTGGCCGCAGAGAAGACAATGATGAAATCCATCACAATAACGACCACGGCATCAGCCACCCTCAACCGGACTTCGAACACCGCATCGACCGAGGATTTCCTGACGTGGTAGACACACTTCAACCGCCACCACGGCCTGGCAGAGGGGACAGGGATGGCAGCAACAACAACTGAACTTGCAGACCGGTGGTACACCACGCAGTTCAGCGTGCGCCGCTCAATCCGATATCACCAACGTCGCCGTGCGTTCTACGACCGCTTGGACAAGCTCTCCAACATGCTGTCCCTGATATTCGGGTCAGCGGCCATTTATGGTGTGCTGGAAGAGAATGCCAAATCGGTAGCGCTGGTGTCTTCCGCCATCGTCACCATCGTATCGTCCATCAACTTGGTTGTGGGCAGCGCGCAACGGGGCCGCGACCATACCGACTTCATGCGCAAGTACGTTGAATTGGAAAAAAGCATGCTGGGCGTGGAGTGCGAGGACCGCTTACTTCAAGTACAGACCGAGCGTCTGAACATCGAGGCCGAAGAACCACCTGTGATGCACGTCCTCAATGCCATGTGTCACAACGAAATGATGCGGGCCATGGGATTCAAAAAAAAGGAACTGCCAAAAATTGGCTTCTTTCAAGCGTTACTGGCTCAATTGTTCGACTTCCGGGAAAGCAGCATCCAAAACCCCAAGACCAAAAGTAAAACTACCTGAAGTTTAAACCCGATGAAAAGCTGCCAAGTCCCACGCCGCTAACCCTAGCGGCGTGAGCAGCCCGCGCCGCAATTCCACGGCGCTTAGACTGAAGGCACCCCATGCGACCTGACTCACCGCGCGGCATACGCAACTTCAACCCCGGCAAAAATCCCTATGCCCCAGGGATCCGTTGGCAAGCTGCCTGTCATGCTGACCGCTTGTTGTTGACTGAGATAGGCATAGACGTAAAATCGCCCCCCAAAAAAATCAGCTTGCATAGCGAGAAGGAGCTTCGATGCAACGGGTGATGATCGTTGGTCAACCTGGGTCAGGCAAAAGCACTTTGGCGCGTGAGCTTGGTCAGCGCACGGGCTTGCCGGTCGTTCATATCGACACTATCCACTGGAAGCCAGGGTGGATCGAACGAACTCGGGACGAGAAGACCCAGCTTTGTCTCGATGTAGAAGCCCGAGATTGTTGGATATTCGAAGGTGGCCATTCAGCAACTTGGGACAACCGGCTGGCCCGTGCAGATCTTTTGATATGGATTGATCGTTCGGCGACGCTTCGATTCTTGCGCGTACTGCGCAGAACGCTGCTCCAACGCGGTCAGTCTCGGCCTGACTTGCCGGAGAACTGCCCCGAACTGCTGATGAACCTGCCGGAGTTTTTTAGATTCATGTGGCGGACGAAAAAGACAGCGCGAGAAAAGATGCAGCAACTTGTTGCAGCGGCGCCATCATCTTGCCGCGTGGTTTGTCTGCGTTCTGATCGGGATACCGGCATTTTTCTCGCGAACATTGGAAATTCGACTGTCCAGACTCCGCGAAATTGATCGACGGTTGCCCAATTCACTGCGGAAACCGCCGGTTATGAGTGGCCGCTTCTGGCCGGTTTCTACCGTTCGTGAAGGACAACAATCGGCAAACCTGTTACCCAGAGTTAACCCCGGTATCTGGTACACAACCGAATCATATTTCTCCTTCATCCGCCTCTCAATGACGACTCCCCCCAAAGCTTCGGCAATACGTCGACTCGCACGATTCTGCGTCGCAACAGGGTAGATGAAGTGCTTTGCCGCCACCCGCTTGCTAGACCACTGAACAACCGCCCGCACCGCTTCACCACCAAAGCCCAGCCCGTGTTTATCTTCACGGATCCAGATACCCAACTCCGGTGTTTCACTGCCGGTATGGTGCAGCCCGACCAAGCCGGTAAAACGGGCACTCATCAGTTCCCTGACCGTGAACACAATGTCGCTGCCATCCGCTATCGCAGGCAGCCACTGCTCCCAGACTTGCGCGTACTCTTTTAGCGAGGCAGGCGGCTCCCAGGACATGTAGCGAGTCAGAGACGGTGTGAGACAAGGGAAAGACTCAGCAGCGTCCTGCTCGCAGAAGGACTCAATACTAAGGCGTTGCGAGAGAATGCGGATTGGGTGGGTGTCGACTGGCATTGCAATTTCCTTCCTGGGGTCCATTACTCCATTTATGCCGTGAACATACCATGCGGGTCGCTTCATCAGTATCAGGCTCTCTATACTGAGCCCCCAGGATGGTAGTTGGAGCACACCATATGCCCGTCACACCCAATCAAAATTCCCCCATCACTTTGGTCCCCGTTCAACAAAGCGACTTGGATAATCTGGTAGCCATTCGAATTGAGGCCATGCGCGAAAGTCTGGAGCGTGTTGGGCGGTTTGATCCGGTCCGTGCGCGGGAGCGGTTTCTTAGCGGTTTTGAAGCTCGCTGCACACGTTACATCGAGGTATCTGGAGAGAGGGTGGGTTTCGTAGTGGTCAAACATCACCACAATGAACTCTTGCTAGACCACTTGTATGTAGGGCCGAGCGCGCAAGGATCAGGGGTGGGGTCTGCTGTTCTCACGCAGATTTTCAAAGAGGCGGATGCAGCTGCGCTTCCTATTAAAGTGGGTGCTCTCAAGGAAAGCGCTTCCAATCGCTTTTATACCCGCCATGGCTTCCAGTTCATCGAAAGCAGTGAATTCGACAATTATTATGTTCGTCAGAATGTTCCGGCGATTGGCCCAGCCTGCTAGCTGGATATGATGCACCTCGACGTACGCAAGCTCTGCCTTTTCAACAGGCTCGTTTTCAGCTTGGCCAGCCGGGTTCAAGCGCTATAACGCGACCAGGCACCGGCCACCGTCCAACAGAATCAGTTCACAGTCCTGGCCCGCCTTTGGGGTGAAGCGGAAGGTTTGCTGGCAGGGTCAGCAGCAGTGATAAGGACTCTCGCTGCGCAGTTCCTCGCCACTATGGTGATAGCCGGCAGCGGCAACCAGGACCACTGCGCAAGCTATTGAAATTGAAGGGTTGCAGGCTGGATATGCGTTAGTTCCTGCAGGTTGTGAAATCTTTATTCATCCGACATGTCAAAAACAGTAACCCTTGGCTTAAAGAATTCTGGTTGCCTGCCGCTATAAAGGTTGAGTCTTGCTGTTTTTTCTATACAAGACGACGCGCAAGGACAAGAGTCATAGTGATTCTCAAATTAAAGGGATATTTATGAGATTCGCTAAACTGTTCGGGGCAGCAACTCTATTCGCCTCTATGATTGCATCTGCCCAGGCAGGCATAATCGTCACCGTCAAGGTAAAGAACTCTACGACCGGTCCAGCCGCCTACACTTTCGATTATTTTTCAGGGAGTGTAGCCCCTCCCCAAGTACGATTCTGCCGTCTGCAACGACCACATTTGCCCTGACCAGTGTGGCGGATACGGTTTATGGAGTATCACCATGGATATGTCGATTAAATCGTATCAAGCAAGTACACAGGCAAAAGTGTCTACACAAGAGAAGCCGCCTTCGTCCAACCCTGTAAATTTACCTTCAGGGGATGCCACCCCCAAGACGACGGAAACCATCACAATCTCCGATTCTGCACGGGCACTTTACGCATTAAGTAACGCTGATGACAAACAAGCCTCTATGTCCAATAGGGATTTAAAAGGACAATATGCAAAAGCTCAGAGCGATGTGTACAATTTCGGGCAGCGGATTGCTGGCGGGAATCTTAATAATGAGGATCTACTTCCCAAAACAGACGACCCTGCCCGTTTGGCGTTAGGTCAGCAGTCACTGGATTACGCAATTGGGCTTTCTAAGCGCCCCCCCGAAAAACTTCCAAACCCATTTGAAGGTATGGCCCGAAACGGGCTAAGCAATATTGTTTATGATGATTCAGGAACCTATACGGATGCAGAACGATATGCCGCTTATGGGGAGCTTAGTAAGCAAGATGAAACCTATTTTTCCAAGTTGTATGCCAATATAACAAACGGCGGTGACAACAGTGAAATCTTCAAAGGCATCATGGACTATTTCGATGATCTTCCAGCGGTCGAGAAAGCGGCATACCCTGATGGCTTTAGGGACAGTATAAAAAGTCTTTACCAAGAGCAGTTAGGACAATCGGGGCCGCTCGCCCTGCTCAGGCAATCGACTGAAAATAACTCTGATAAATTCTCCCCGAGCTTCTTTAACAAGGAACAATCACCGGACCAGATGTTACAAGCGGTCTTGGAAAAAGCGATTGCTCTTTCGACGGTCTGACCAGTTCAAAGCAACCAACGCCCCAAAGCCCCTCAGCTGGCCAGAAGCCGCCCGTTACTGTAATGAGTACGGGCGTACTGAACTAAAAAACATCCATCGCTCTACAGAGCCCTGCCTTCTCAACCGTCTCGTTTTCCGGTTTCCCCGTTGCATTCAAGCGTTGCAACGCGACCAGGCACTGGCCGCTCTCCAACAGGATCAGCTCATAGTCCTCACCCACCTGCGGGGTGAAACGAAAGCTTTGCCGGCAACTATAGGAATAGCCGCCGGAGGCGTAGCCTTCACTCTGGAAGTTCATCGCGAAAGGTTTGCCCGCCGGCACTTTCAACTCGGTACGCGCCAGCGCTTGCCCTTCCACTCGGCGGTTGCTCTCGGGCATGCCCAGGCTGCGACCATTATTTTGATCGGCAAAGCCGGATTCGGACACGGCCATCACCCCGGCGCCGGGAACGCGCCAGTCGATGCAGTCGCGGCCCGGCACGCCACGCGCCATGCCATTGGTGATGATACGCAAGCGCGCGGTATCACCTGAGGCGGGTTCAACATAGGCCGTGGAGTAAGCACGGATGTTGGAAATATTGCCGCAGCCGCTCATGGCTAAGGCCAGGCCTGCGATCAGAAACGTTCTCATGAAAATCCCTTTTTTATGGTTCAACGGCAGTGATATGGACTTTCACTGCGCAGTTCTTCGCCGGCCCTGGCGTCACGAATGATCACCGTAGCCCCCGGCCTTACCGACATATACCAACTATCCGCTAAGCGATACAGCCAGGGATATCGTCACCCCCCATGCCGCTCCACCAAAAAATCCACAAACGCCCTCACCCGCGCCGGCATCGCCGTGCCGCCCACAAACACCGCATGAATCGGCTCCACATCCCCCGGGTTATAAGCCTCCAGCAACGGTACCAGGTCGCCGCGTTCAAGATCCTGCGCCACGCTGAACGTCCCTACCCGCGCAATTCCCGCCCCCAGCTTCGCCAATTGCGCCAAGGCCTCGCCGCTGTTCCCTTCAATCGTTCCCGCCACCTTCAGCGAAAACTCCCGCCCGTCCATGCGAAACGGCCAGTCGGGAGCCGCCCGACGGAAGTTGAAGCGCAGGCAGTTGTGCTCAAGTAGATCATGCGGTGTCACCGGGGTGCCGTGCCGGGCCAGGTAGTCCGGGGAAGCGACGATGACTTGGCCGGTTGAGCCGATGTGCCGGGCGGTCAAGGGGCTGTCGGGGAGTGGGCCGAAGCGGATGGCCACGTCTGCCTGGCCGCTGAGGATGTCCACCACTTCATCGCCGAGCATCAGGTCGACCACGATGGCGGGATAGCGGGAGCTGAAGGCGGCGATCAGTGGGACGATGGTCATGCGGCCATGGGCCAGTGCTGCGCTGACTCGCAGGCGGCCGCGTGGGGTGCCCTGGTCGGTGATGGCGTCTTCGACTTCGGCCATGTCCGCGAGGATGCGCCGGGCGCCGCGCAGGTAGGCTTCGCCTTCGGCGGTGAAGGTGATGGCGCGGGTGGTGCGCAGCAGTAGCCGGGTGCCGATGCGCTGTTCGGTGCGGGTGATGATGCGGCTGATGGACGAAGGCGTCAGCCCCAGGGCGCGCGCCGCGCCGGACAGGCTGCCGTGTTCGGCGACCAGGGTGAACACTTCCATCTCGCCGGAGCGGCCGCCCATGTCCATTTTTGCCTCCTGCGCAAAGGTGTAGTTCCCCATCGAGGGCTACTGCTTTAAAAGCCTGGATTGTAGCATTCGGCACACAGATGAGGAGTCACCCATGCGTATCAATCCACCCCTTGTAGCGTTGTCCGTCGGTGCCTTTGGCATCGGGGTCACAGAGTTTGCACCCATGGGCATGTTGCCCGGTATTGCCGCCGATCTTGGCGTTTCCATTCCCGCCGCCGGGCTGTTGGTGAGTGCCTACGCCATGGGCGTGTTGATTGGCGCCCCGATCATGACGCTGGCGACGGCCAGGGTGCCGCGCCGCTATCTGCTGATCGGGCTGATGGCGATTTTCACCTTGGGTAATTTGCTGTCGGCGCTGGCGACCAATTACCAGACCTTGATGATTGCCAGGCTGGTGACGTCGCTCAATCACGGAGCGTTCTTCGGCATTGGCGCGATCGTGGCGGCGAGTGTGGTAGCGCCGGAAAAACGCGCGGGTGCGGTCGCGGCGATGTTTCTGGGGCTGACCCTGGCCACCATCGGGGGCGTGCCGCTGGCGACCTGGTTTGGTGAGAACTTTGGCTGGCGCACGGCATTCTGGGGCATCAGCGGGCTGGGTGCGGTGGTGATGGCGGCGCTATGGTGGGCATTGCCGAATGCGCCCGCGCCGAAAGGCGGCAGCCTGATGGCGGAGATTCGTGTGCTGCGTCGCGGGCCGGTGCTGGCCGCATTGGCGCTGACGGTGGTGGGCTCCAGTGCAATGTTTACGGTATTCACTTACATCGCGCCGATTTTGCGGGATGTCACCCACGCATCGACTAACTTCGTCACTGGCATGCTCGTGCTGTTCGGTATCGGGCTGACCCTGGGCAACGTGTGGGGCGGCAAGTCTGCGGACCGCTCGGTGGACCGCACGCTCATCACATCGCTGGTGGTGCTGATCGCCGTGCTGCTGGCTTTCTCGGTGCTGATGCAATGGCCGCTGCCTGCCGCACTGTCGATCCTGCTGTGGGGCGCCGCCAGCTTTGCCCTGGTGCCGCCGTTGCAGATGCGCGTGATGGAAGCGGCTAAAGCTGCACCCAACCTGGCCTCGGCGATGAACATCGGTGCCTTCAATTTCGGCAACGCGATTGGCGCGGCAGTGGGCGGCGCGGTGATCAACGCCGGGCTCGGCTATCCGGCCATTTCCCTGGCCGGTGCGTTGATGGCAGGGCTGGGTTTGCTGATGGTGCTGGGGTTGGGCTGGCGTTCGCGGCGTAAGGGTTCAGGCACTTGCGCAGGCGTCCATTTGCCGACGATAGTGGATGAGCGCGTTTAACCGAAGAGAGTAGCCCATGACCCGCGACCCACTCGCCAGCTTCTACAAACGCTATATCGATTGTCTGAATCGCCAGGATTGGCAGCACCTGGGTGATTTTGTCCACTCCGATGTCACCTACAACGCAAGCCCGGTCGGCCTGGAGGGGTACCGGGCGATGCTGGAGCGGGACTTCCGGGAAATTCCCGACCTGGTGTTCCGCATTCAGTTGCTGGTTGCCGACCCGCCGACGGTCGCCAGTCGGCTGAACTTTCGGGTCAGCCCCAGGGGTGAATTTTTCGGGCTGCCGATCAATGGCAAGACGGTGGTGTTCGACGAGAACGTGTTCTATGAATGCGTCGACGGGAAATTCGCTCGCGTCTGGTCGGTGATTGACAAGGCCGCGATCGCCGAGCAGTTGTGACGGGAACAGGCGCCGACAAGGCGGGACCATAGTCTAGACTTCACACTCCTATCAAGTCGGGAGTCTGCAATGAACAACAAAAATACCGTCTGCCTCTGGTACAACGGCGATGCGTTGGAGGCGGCAAACTTCTACGCCCAATCGTTTCCGAATAGCGAGGTGAAGGCGGTGCACCTTGCACCCGGCGACTACCCAGCCGGCAAACAAGGCGATGTACTGACGGTGGATTTCACGGTTCTGGGGACCCCCTGCGTAGGCCTCAATGGCGGCCCGATGTTCAAGCACAGTGAAGCGTTTTCCTTTCAGGTGTCGACGGATGACCAGGAGGAAACTGACCGGTTGTGGCATGCCATCATCGACAACGGTGGGCAGGCAAGCGCGTGCGGTTGGTGCAAGGACAAGTGGGGGTTGTCGTGGCAGATCTCGCCGCGGGTGCTGGTTGATGCGGTCACCAGTAAAGACCCGGGCGTCGCCAGGCGTGCGTTCGAGGCGATGATGACCATGACCAGAATTGACATTGCCGCCATCGAAGCGGCCATTGCCAGGCGCTGATTTTTGTGGGAGCGCACGAGCTTTAGCGAGGCCGCGATTGCGGTGGGTCAGGAACATAGATGCCAGCGGTGCCGCCGCCATCGCGGCATCGCCAAGGCTCGGGCGCTCCCACAGTTGATCTGCATCGCAATCGCGATTTTGCGCTGCCCCATCGCCCATGCGCCAAAAAAAGTCATGCATCGGACCGCCCGGTTGCGGGCCTGGCGATAGCGGCCTATGTTTCAAGCCATGCTGTGATTTGCTGTGCCCCGCCCTGTGCCCATCCCGCAACCCAGGTGACGACATGCCTACCCTCTCCCGCCCCGCCGTACTTGAACTGATCGGTAACACGCCGCTGGTCAAGGTCAGCCGCTTCGACACCGGCCCCTGTACGCTGTTTCTCAAGCTTGAATCGCAAAACCCCGGTGGTTCCATCAAGGACCGTATCGGCCTGGCCATGATCGACGCCGCCGAGCGCGACGGCCGCCTGCTCCCTGGCGGCACCATTATCGAAGCCACCGCCGGCAACACCGGCCTGGGCCTGGCGCTGGTCGGTCGGGCCAAGGGCTATCGGGTGGTGCTGGTGGTGCCGGACAAAATGTCCACGGAAAAAGTGCTGCACCTCAAGGCCATGGGCGCCGAGGTGCATATCACCCGCTCCGATGTGGGCAAGGGGCATCCCGAGTATTACCAGGACGTGGCCGCGCGCCTGGCCAAGGATATTCCGGGCTCGTTCTTTGCCGACCAGTTCAACAACCCCGCCAACCCGCTGGCCCATGAAACCAGCACCGCACCGGAGATCTGGGCGCAGACCCAGCATGATGTCGATGCGATTGTGGTGGGCGTCGGCTCGGCCGGCACCCTCACCGGCCTGACACGTTTCTTCAAGCGCGTGCAGCCCGAACTGGCCATGGTGCTCGCCGACCCGGTGGGTTCGGTGATGGCCGAGTACAGCCGCAGCGGTCGGCTTGAAACTCCTGGTTCCTGGGCCGTGGAAGGCATCGGTGAGGATTTCATTCCGTCGATTGCCGACCTGTCCAGCGTGCGCCACGCCTACTCCATCAGCGATGAAGAAAGCTTCGACCATGCCCGCCAACTGCTCAAGGCCGAAGGCATTCTTGGCGGCTCTTCCACCGGTACCCTGCTCGCCGCCGCGCTGCGCTATTGCCGCGAGCAAACCGAGCCCAAGCGCGTGGTGACGTTCGTGTGCGACACCGGCACGCGCTACCTGTCCAAGGTCTACAACGACCAATGGATGAACGACGCCGGGCTGTTGCAGTACAAGCACTACGGCGACCTGCGCGACCTGATCGCCCGCCGTTTCGAAGATGGCCGGGTGATCAGCGTCAGCCCCGACGACACCCTGCTCACCGCCTTCCAGCGCATGCGCCTGGCGGATGTCTCGCAACTGCCGGTATTGATCGACGGCAAGCAACTGGCGGGCGTTATCGATGAATCCGACCTGCTGCTGGGCCTGCATCAGGACGCCACGCACTTTTCCATGAGCGTGGCCAGCGCCATGACCCGCACCCCGCACACCCTGGCCCCCGGCGCCAGCCTGGCCGAACTGCAGGCGGAACTGGATCGCGGCCTGGTCGCAATCATTGCCGACGCCTCGGGCTTCCATGGCCTGATCACCCGCGTCGACCTGCTCAACCATTTACGGAGATCCCTTGCATGAGCCAGTCCGATAAAAGCGCGTTTGCCACCCGTGTGATCCATGCCGGACAGTCCCCCGACCCGACCACGGGCGCGCTGATGCCGCCGATCTATGCCAACTCCACCTACCTGCAAGACAGCCCTGGCGTGCACAAAGGCTTTGACTACGGGCGCTCCCACAACCCCACGCGCTTTGCGCTGGAGCGTTGCGTGGCCGACCTTGAAGGCGGCACTCAGGCCTTCGCGTTTGCCTCCGGGCTGGCGGCGATTTCCACGGTGCTGGAGTTGCTTGATGCCGGTGCGCATATCGTCTCCGGCAATGACCTGTATGGCGGCACCTTCCGCCTGTTCGACAAGGTGCGCCAGCGCAGTGCCGGGCACCGGTTCAGCTACGTAGACTTGAGTGACGTGTCGGCCTTCGAAGCGGCGCTGCAAGACGACACGCGCATGGTCTGGGTCGAAACGCCGAGCAACCCGCTGCTCAGCCTCACCGACCTCAGCGCCATTGCCCGCGTGTGCCGTGCGCGCGGCATTCTGTGCGTGGCCGACAACACCTTCGCCAGCCCGTGGATCCAGCGCCCGCTGGAGCTGGGGTGCGATATCGTCGTGCACTCCACCACCAAGTACCTGAACGGCCACTCGGACGTGATCGGCGGCATCGCCGTTGTTGGCGACAACCCGGAATTGGCCGAACGCCTGGGCTTTCTGCAAAATTCGGTGGGCGCCATCGCCGGGCCCTTCGATGCATTCCTGACCCTGCGCGGCGTGAAAACCCTGGCCCTGCGCATGGAGCGCCATTGCAGCAACGCGCTGGAACTGGCGACCTGGCTGGAACAGCAGCCGCAGGTGGCGCGGGTGTACTACCCAGGCCTTGAATCCCACCCGCAGCACGAGTTGGCCAAACGGCAGATGCGCGGGTTTGGCGGGATGATTTCGGTGGACCTGAACAGCGACCTGGCGGGCGCCACACGCTTTCTGGAAAACGTAAAAATCTTCGCCCTGGCCGAGAGCCTGGGTGGCGTGGAAAGCCTGATCGAACACCCGGCGATCATGACCCACGCGAGCATCCCGGCGGCAACGCGGGCGCAGTTGGGGATTGGGGATGGGTTGGTGCGCTTGTCGGTGGGGGTTGAAGATGTAGAGGATTTGCGCGCAGATCTGGCCCAGGCCCTGGCACACATCTAACCTCAAACACCAATCAAACTGTGAGAGGGGGCTTGCCCCCTCCCACACGGGTTGTGCTAATCAACTGAGGTTAGGCGGCGCAGGCAAATCTGGCCCCAGGCCCTGGCAAACATCTAACCTCAAACACCAATCAAACTGTGGGAGGGGGCTTGCCCCCGATGGCGGTGTATCAGCCAGCTTATTGGCAACTGATCCACCGCTATGGGGGCAAGCCCCCTCCCACACGGGTTGTGCTAATCAACTGAGGTTAGGCGGCGCAGGCAAATCTGGCCCCAGGCCCTGGCACACATCTAAAGTCAGAAATCGATCAAATGTGGGAGGGGGCTTGCCCCCGATGGCGGTATGTCAGCCAGCTTATTGGCCACTGACCCACCGTTATCGGGAGCAAGCCCCCTCCCACATTGGTTGTGCTAATCAGGCCTGGGTGATGTTGGCCCGTGCGCTGTGCAGTTTCTTGTAGCTGTCGATCAAGCGCAAATGCCGGTCCAGCCCTTCCAGCTTCGTGCTGGTCGGTGTCAGCCCGTAGAAGCGCACACTGCCCTCGACCGAGCCGATCACTGCGTCCATGCGCTCATTGCCGAACATGCGCCGGAAGTTGGCTTCGTAGTCGGCCAGCTCCAGGTCGTCGTCCAGTTCCATTTCCAGCACCGCATTCATCGCCTGGTAGAACAGCCCACGCTCGACGGTGTTGTCGTTGTACTGCAGGAACATTTCCACGCATTCCTTGGCCTCTTCATACTGCTTCAACGCCAGGAAGATCAGCAGTTTCAATTCCAGGATGGTCAGTTGGCCCCACGCGGTGTTGTCGTCGAATTCGATGCCGATCAGGGTGGTGATATCGGTGTAGTCGTCCAGCTCGCTTTCGATCAGGCGCTCGACCAAGGCCTGCAACGCGTCCTCATCAAGGCGGTGCAGGTTGAGGATGTCTTCGCGGAAGAACAGCGCCTTGTTGGTGTTGTCCCAGATCAGGTCGTCCACCGGGTAGATTTCCGAATAATCCGGCACCAGGATGCGGCAGGCGGTAGCGCCCAGGTGTTGGTAGACCGCCATGTACGACTCTTTGCCCATGCCTTCCAGGATACCGAACAGCGTCGCGGCTTCCTGGGCATTGGAGTCTTCGCCGTGGCCGGAGAAGTCCCACTCGACGAATTCGTAGTCCGACCGGGCGCTGAAGAAGCGCCACGACACCACACCGCTGGAGTCGATAAAGTGCTCGACGAAGTTGTTCGGCTCGGTGACCGCCTGGCCTTCGAAGGTCGGCTGCGGCAAGTCGTTCAGGCCTTCGAAGCTGCGGCCTTGCAGCAGTTCGGTGAGGCTGCGCTCGAGCGCCACTTCAAAGCTTGGGTGCGCGCCGAACGAGGCGAATACACCGCCGGTGCGCGGGTTCATCAGGGTCACGCACATCACCGGGAATTCACCGCCCAGGGACGCATCCTTGACCAGCACCGGGAAGCCCTGGGCCTCCAGGCCTTCGATACCGGCGAGGATGCCAGGGTATTTGGCCAACACGTCGGCGGGTACGTCCGGCAGGGCAAATTCGCCTTCGATGATTTCGCGCTTCACCGCCCGCTCGAAAATCTCCGACAGGCACTGCACCTGGGCTTCGGCCAAGGTGTTGCCGGCGCTCATGCCGTTGCTCAGGTAGAGGTTTTCGATCAGGTTGGAGGGGAAATACACCACCTCGCCATCGGACTGACGCACAAACGGCAGCGAGACAATGCCCCGCGCTTCGTTACCCGAGTTGGTGTCGAACAGGTGCGAACCGCGCAGCTCGCCTTCGCGGTCGTAGACCTTGCGGCAGTAGGCGTCGAGGATCTCACTCGGCAGCTCGTCGTTCGGACCCGGCTGGAACCAGCGCTCATCCGGGTAATGCACGAACGGTGCATTGGCCAGCTCTTCGCCCCAGAACTGATCGTTGTAGAAGAAGTTGCAGTTGAGCCGCTCGATAAACTCGCCCAGTGCCGACGCCAGCGCGCCCTCCTTCGTCGCGCCCTTGCCGTTGGTAAAACACATCGGCGAGTGGGCATCGCGCACATGCAGCGACCAGACGTTGGGCACGATGTTGCGCCACGAGGCGATCTCGATCTTCATGCCCAGGCCCGCCAGGATCGCCGACATATTGGCGATGGTCTGCTCCAGCGGCAGGTCCTTGCCTGCGATGTAGGTGCCCGCCTCCGACGTCGAGTTGGGCATCAACAGCGCCTGGGCGTCGGCGTCGAGGTTGTCCACTTGCTCGATCACAAACTCAGGCCCGGCCTGCACTACTTTTTTCACGGTGCAACGGTCGATGGAACGCAGGATGCCTTGACGGTCCTTGTCGGAAATGTCCGCCGGCAGCTCGACCTGGATCTTGAAGATCTGGTTGTAGCGGTTTTCCGGGTCGACGATGTTGTTCTGCGACAGGCGAATATTGTCCGTGGGGATATTGCGCGTGGCGCAGTACAGCTTCACGAAGTACGCCGCACACAACGCCGACGAAGCCAGGAAATAATCGAATGGCCCCGGCGCCGAACCGTCGCCCTTGTAGCGAATCGGCTGGTCGGCAATCACCGTGAAATCATCGAACTTGGCTTCAAGCCGAAGGTTGTCGAGAAAGTTGACCTTAATTTCCATGCGGGCACACCAGAATAACGGGCTAAACAAAATGGCCGCCATTATGAAGATTTTCGCCGGGAAGTCGCAGGGTTTTGCGCTTGGGCTGCTGATCGGTAGCGCTATGCCAACAGCCTGTGGCCGCTGGCATAGCGTTGCGCGGGACTAGGGCTGGCTTGAGCTCAGGCGTTGCGCCAGGCTCTTGCGGTTGATCGCCAGCTCGCTGCTGACGTCCGGCCCGTGGTAGACCATTGACGTTTCATGGTGCACAAAATCGCCCGAGCGTGCAGCGCTCAGCCAGTTGAATGAGCCGACACACAGCAGTTCCTCATCGGCCATTACCAGCTTGCTGTGTACCTTGTTGACCACGTGCACCTGCACGGCATGGTTTTTCAGCGCTGCGATTGCATCCTGAAAGTAAGCGGCCTTGGCCGGTTTACCTTCGGTGTTGAAGCGCAGGTCAGTGTAGACCGTCACCGGCACGCCTCGCTGCACGGTGTCGCCCATCGCGTCCAAGGCACCGCTTTCGCGCATCCCGCGCAACTTGACCCACGGCGTGACAATCTGCACCTGCTGACGCGCAGTTTCCAGGGTTCGCAACAGGAACCGATCATGCTCGGCAAACTCATGCAGGTGGCTCAAGCCGGTGCGCACCGTGAGCAAATCCGCCCGGGGTTGGAAGTCGAACGTGAGCTCATTTTCCGGGCTGTTCAGCAGGTACTGCGCCAGACGTCCACGGGGTTTGCTGACGGGTATCTGGCTGAACAGGTCCATGTCGCCGAACACCAGGAAACTGTCTTTGGCGCGGGAAACGGCCACGTTCAACATGCTGTCGCGGCGGTCGATAAAAGGACCGTCGGCATGCTTGGAGTACACAGCGGAAAAAATCACCACTGGCCGTTCGGCGCCCTGGAAGGAGTGCACGGTGCCCACTGTGAGTTCGCCGTCGCCTTTGCCGGTACGAATACCCAGCGCGCTGCACGCGTCAGTAATGGCCTGGGTCTGGGCACCAAATGGGGTAATCACCCCGAGGATTTCCCAGAGTTCCTTGCCGTAGCGCTCAGTGAGTGGCTGTTCATGGGCCTTGATCCAGGCGGCGATGGTCTGGGCTTCCAGCAGGTTATGACGGCTGCCGCCCTGCTTTTGCTGACAGATCCCGTCGATATGCAGGTACCCCAGCCCCGGCAGGCCGCCGTCGGGTTTGGCGCCCCTTCGCGGTTGCAGCTTGCCCTTGTAGCAGAGCGCGTTGCAGTAATCGATGATCGAGTCATAACACCGGCGGTGTTCGTACAGGTAAAGGCCGCGCGCCAGGTCGCGGTCGTAATGATAGCGGCTGGTGGACTGTGCAATTGCCATGACGCTGCCACTGGCGGCGCTGCGTCCACTGTCACAAAAAGCCTCGTACTCATCGTCCACGCGGCTGCGCGACAGCAGGCCGGTGGCGAGCAGATTGCCGATATCCACCGCCGGCGGCACCGACCAGATGGGCTCGATCTGCTGCGTGTCGCCAATCACCAGCGCTTGCCGCGCGAGGGCGAACGACGGCGCCGCCACCTCGGGCAGCACCTGGCCGGCTTCGTCTACGATCAGCAGGTCGATGAAATTCAGCGCGTAATCGTCGACATAACCATTGCCGTCATGGCGCTTGCACGACAGCTCTGCGGGCAGCCGGTAGAACGTCGCGACGACGCAAGGCGTGAGCTTCATCCAGCGGCGCCAGTTTTTTTCCAACGTCTTGCGCCCGGTTTTGTTGCGGCTCTTGAGAATCAGCGGCAGCTCGTCGATGACTTCCAACAGCCACCGCCCTTCCCAGTAATGCGTGGTCAGCAGGAAGGTCTCGAAGCGCAACGAGGTGTCCGCCCAGCGGTCGCAGTCTTCCAGGGTCACCTGGGCGGCGGGCTTGCCGGCCGCCTGGGGTAACCGGCCAATCACCGTCTGCCAGTTCAACAGTTCACGCTGTTCGCCGCGCAGCAGTTGCTCCACACGCTCACGCTGGGTTTCGAGGGTTTTCAGGCTTTGTGCGTGATGCGCCACAGCGGCCGTCAACCGGCGCTCGATGTCATGCACATCGGTGGCCTCCTGCAACTGTACGTCAGCCTCGTCGATGTGCAGTTTGGCCAGACGCAGGCGCTTGGCGGCAATCGGGCCGAACCAAGCGAACAGCGTATACACCAGCGACTCATGGGCCAGGTAATGCCTGAAATCTTTCAGACGTGCCTTGGCATTGGTCAGCCGCTCCGAATGTGCCCGCAGTTGAGCGTCTAGACCCGCGACCGCCGCCTGTGGATCATCGCCCAGCACGGCCTTGAGGGCGTCGCGCGCCACCCGCAATCGGGCCCATCCCTGCTCGATATCACTGAGCTGCTGCAAACGCAGGCGAACCCTGGCCTGAAGCGCGTCTACGGTGCTCTTGAGCGTGGGCTGTGACTGTCCTGGAAAAGCGATGGCGGCGCGCTCCAGATAAGCCTGCTGCGCTTTAACGACGTAGGCCTGCGTCTCCAGCGCCAGGTAAAAGCTCTTGGTCTGGTAGGTGCGGGCCATCTCCGCTTCCGCCGAGGCCGTCGGAAAGTAGGCGCCAAAGCTGCTGATATCGGGAAGCCAGCGCCCTGCAAAGGGGCCGGTGCCTTCGGAGAAGTCCTTACCAAAGGCCTTGATGATGTTGGTGACCGCCTGGTTGTTCGTCGAACTGGCGACAATCACCGGCGGCTCGCCGCCCTCGGCGGCGGCCCTGGCCCAGAGCGACGCGACCACGGACAACAGCAGCGTGGTCTTGCCGGTGCCCGGCGGCCCGTTGACCGCGAGGATATCCCCGGTGTTACCCACCAGCAGGTGCGCGAGACTGTCGCGTTGGGCCGGCGCCAGCGCGTATTCGTCACCGGCATGCCCGCCTCGTCCGGCGAACAGGCCATTGGCCGGCAGGCAGGGTTCATCGGGCGTGGATTCGCGTTGTGCAAAGCGCTCGAACAAAGGCGCCTCGGGTTTGGCGAGGCGCAGGTGATCGTATAGCGCAACGATATTGCGACTGAAACCGTCCGCCTTCTGCTCCTTGAACACGTAGCAATAGCTGGCCGGATCGAAACCGTCGTCCGCGCCATTCCAGGCGTTGCACACCGTTTGGAACATCGTCTTGCAGTAGCGCAGGTAGGTGAGCCATTTGTCGCGATATTCGTCCGGCTGCACCTCTGTGCCGGGGGCCGGCACTTCGAATCGGGGTGCGTCTTGCGCGGTTAAAAACCTGTCCAGGTCAGGTTGAGCGCCGATGGTGAAATTGTCGCGGTCCAACGGTTCCAGGATGTCGCGGGGTACCAGCGTGGGACCGGTCGGATAGATCAGCCCGTCGCGGGTGACCGACACTCGACAAATGATCGGTGTGATAAAGGCCGGCAGCCCTCTGCGCGCCATGCGGTGTTCCTGGCGCGAGGCATACACAAACGGGCGCAGCGTGATATCCACGTGGAGCCGTTGCGCCGGTTCGTCGGCGAACAGGAGTTCCACCTGCTCAGCCGGCAGACAACCGGCGGCCAGGGCGGCCAAAGGTATGACCGCGTAGGTTTTGACATGGCTGGGGGACAAGGCACCGTTGCCGTTTTCCGCGTCGGCCAACGAGTTTCGCCAGTAGTTGGCAAGCTTCAGAGAGTAGTCGTTCATCGTCCTGATTCGGTGCAGACCGTGACTCACTGTTACGGTCGGTGGTTGGGGAGGTCAAACCCGAGGGTAGCGGTTCCGTGTGCGGATGGGCAATCACCTGTGTCCTACGACGCTTGCCTGGTATCAGGCGGGTCCGCCGTTTCAGTTCTGCAGATCGCCCTCCTGCACCATCGCTCGCCAGGCCTTGACGCTGGCGCGCTCGTTCATCGTCGCGTGCCAGGCATGCAGCGCTTCACATTCCGCAGGCACGGCCAGCTTGACCAACGCCGCGAAGATCAGGCCGCCCAGCAGGGCAATGTCGGCCATCGAAAACGCCTCGCCCGCCACGAACGGCCGGGTCTTGAGGATGGCGTCGAAGTGGCGCATGCCCCTTACCGCCTTGTCACGCATACGCTCGCCCCATTCCGCGTTCTGGTACAGCTCAACCTCAGGCCCCAGCCCCGGTGTGGCGTGGTGAAAGTAGACGCTGACCGCATCCATCACTTCAATTTCCGCACGCCGCGTCATCATATGGATGAGGCCTTGCTCCTTGGGCGTGCTGCCGGTGAGCAGCGGGTTGCCGTCCAGTACGTCGAGGTATTGGGTGATGGCTGTGCACTCAGCGATCAAAGTCCCGTCCTGCAACGCCAGTACCGGCAGGGTTCCGGAGTAGTTCAAGGCCAGAAAAGCCGGCTGCTTGTGCTTGCCTTCCCACAGATTAATAGAGACGAATTCGGTGTGTGCGAGCAGCCCCTTTTCGGCCAGGGCGATTCGAACACGCGCCGGATAAGGCCCGTTGTACCAATCGTAGATCTTAAGCACGGGGTCTTGGGCGCTCGTGGACTGTGTTTGCTGAAAAGTCATGGTTTATCTGCCTACCTGTCAAGTGGTAGGCAAAGATTGCGAGCTTTATCCGTCGCTGTCAACCACTACCTGTCAGTTGGCAGGTAAAATATTTTGCGCGTAGAATCGACCCCCTGTCGCCAACCCACGAGGACTCAATACGTGAGCGAGAACGCCCGGGAAGCCATTCTGGAAGCCGCCAAAATCGCCGCGCAGCATTTCGGCTACAGCGGCATCAACTTTCGCAGCATTGGCGAAACGGTGGGGATCAAAAACGCCAGTATCTATTACCACTTCCCCAGCAAGGCCGAACTCGGCGCGGCGGTCGCCAAGCGCTATTGGGAAGACACCGCCGACGTGCTCGAAGCGATCCACCGCGAAACCCCTGACCCGCGCGACAGCCTGCGGCGCTACCCAGGCATTTTTCGAACCTCCCTCGAAAACGGCAACCGGCTGTGCCTGTCCAGCTTTATGGCGGCCGAGTACCAGGACTTGCCCGAGCCGGTCAAAAAAGAAATCGTCGCGTTCGCCGACATCAACGTAGCGTGGCTGGCCGCACGCCTCATTGAGCTGGAACTGGGCGACACAGAAACCTGCCAGCGCCGCGCCCGAGCGATCTACACGGCTGTCGCCGGCGCGCAATTGATTGCACGCACACGTGCAGATATCGGTTTGTTTGATGAACTGCTCGAGAGCTATCAGGAGGCGGGGTTGCTGCCGGTGTGACGGACTGAGGCCCAAGCACATTACGCCTAAATCACTGTTCGCCGCCCCGCCCTGGCTGCTATGTTTCGCGTTTCGTACGTGAAAGGACAGACCATGGAACCGTTAGCGACGAACGCTGCGTTGGTGATCATCGACATGCAAAAAGGCATGGGCAATCCCACGCAGGGTCGACGCAACAATCCAGACGCTGAACGGCATATACAACAGCTGCTCAACGCATGGCGACAGGCGCAACGCCCGATTATTCATGTGCGGCATATTTCCCGCTCCCCAGGCTCGGTTTTCTGGCCAGGACAGCCTGGCTGTGAATTCCAGGACGCGTTGCACCCGTTGGCCAATGAACAGGTCATGGAAAAAAACGTCCCGGATGCCTTCATCGCCACGGGCTTGGAACGCTGGCTGCACACGCGCTCGATCAAGCAGTTGGTAATCGCCGGGGTCATCACCAACAACTCAGTGGAGTCCACGGCACGCTCGGCTGGCAACTTGGGCTTTGACGTTATCGTCGTCGCGGATGCCTGTTTCACCTTCGATCAGACTGATTTGTCGGGACGGATATGGCCGGCGGAAGACGTGCATGCATTGTCGTTGAGTAACCTGGCGATGGATTACGCCAGGGTGCTTGAGACCGAAGCACTATTGGCCTGAACGGTGTCAGTTTGAAAAACTGCAGTGGCGAGGGCGCTTCCTCGCGCTGGACGGCGCAGCCGACCCATTCCTGGTTTATTCCGACTGCGACGCCATCCACTCAACAAAAGCCTCAAGACGCTGCAAAAATGCCGCGCACTCGGCGCTCGGGTTTCTGGCTTCAAAGAGAAAATACGCGATTTGCGCGACTCTGGTGGGATAACGCTGGGTGAACATCGCCACATGTTCCTCCAGCGTTTGCGGCCACATCAGTGCGTCGGGTGAACGCAGCGTATGCGTGGAGCGGATCAACTTGCGTGCGGCTTCGCGCTGCAAGCGCAGGCGCTGCGGTGGGTTCGCGGCCTGCAGGATAGACGCGCGATAGCGGGACAGCACCTGCGCAAAATCACCGTTGAGCGCCAGGGCGATGTCTCGGCTTGGCCGGAATGGCTCGAACCGCAATCCGAGGTCATCGCCCCACACACATCGGCAATGGTGCTTGATCCAGAAGCCCCAGCGATTGTGGTTTTCCGGCGCCAATACCTGCGCGCGATGGCCGATGTCGAAATCGATTTTGCTGATACAGGAATGCCGCTGTTCCAGTGCCAGCCGCGCCCGTTCGAGTTGTTCAAGCACCGCTGCCTGGGGTGGATCACGCAGGACCAGGGTGAGATCGAGGTCGGACGCTTCGGCATTGGCATCACCCCGGGCGACACTGCCGTACAGGTAGATACCCTCCAGGCCGAATGCAGGCTGTGAAAGCGTCGCCAACACATCCTTCAATAAAGGCTCGAACTCGGGCTGCACAGGGACGGCATCGACGGTGACAATGTGGCCCTCGACGTCAACACCGATAGGACATTCAGCGCTCACGGCCGATGCACCTCAATCACCAACCCCTCCTCCTCACTCGGCACACAAAAGTGGCGGGTGATCAGGTCGAACTCGGCGTCGGTCGCGGCAAAATCATGCTCGCCGCGGGCGTTGCGTGCGTGCAGCCGCGCACGACAGGCGGCGTCATCCAGTTCCAGGTAATGCAGGCAATGCGCTGCCTTGGCGGCCTGGGCGAGGCCGAGCAGCCATTCGCGATTGGCCAGGGTGTTGGCCGGAAAATCCAGCACCACGTTGACGCCGGACGCCAGCAGATCAATCACCAGCGGCCCCACCACACCGCGAATCTGCCGGGCACAGGTCAGGTAATCGGCAATCGTCTGGATCTGGCCGGGATACAGCGTCGCGAGCCAGTGGTCTTCGCTGAGCAGGACAGCGGCGTGATCGGTGGCAAGACGTCCGGCAAGGGTGGATTTGCCGGACGCGATCTTGCCGCAGAGCAGGTGCAGGGTAGCCATGGGACGGTTCCTTTTGTCAGGCCGTGAAGCATGCCATGGTTCACGCCGATTGGCTCTGCCAATACCCATGGAACGCCAGGGCCGCGACGTTCTTGTCCTTGGCTTCGAGCATGATGTCGAAGCGATCCAGAAACTGCAGCGCGTAGTCGTTGGTCCAGCGGTTCCACATTTGCGCGCTGTGACCGTAGAGGTCGCGCTTGGAAACCACCTTCAACAAGGCGGACATTTCCAGTTTGTGCTCGGCGTCAAACCCGAGGGCCTGCAGGCTTTCCTGGGGCTGGGAGTAATGCAGGGTCGGCCGCACGCCGCGCCAGCTGTCGATGACCCTGGCGACGCGGGGCGAGTGCGGGTCGATGTACTCGTCCTCGTTGATCCAGCAATGGTGAATATCCAGTACCACCGGCGCCAGGTCGGCGACTTGCAGACAATGGTCCAGGCCGTAAGTCTTTTCATCGTTCTCGAAAGTGATGCAGTTGCGCGCCACTTCGGACAGGCGCGACCACACCGCGCGGGTACCCGCCACCCCCAGCCGGCCGGCGATATGCACGTTGCATTTGAGGTCCTGGAAGCGGCGGCCGTAGCCCATCATGCGGATCATGTCGGCGTGGTATTCGAACTCGGCCAGGCTGTTTTCCACCACACCGGGGTTTTCCGAGCCCAGCACGCAGTACTGGCCGGGATGGAACGACAAACGGATATCCGAGGCCCGCGCCAGCTCGCCGATGGCGGCAAAGCCGTCCTGCAACTGGCGCGCGATGGCAGGGTCCTGATACACAGCGGCGACTTTCGGGTGGCTGTAGAACGGCAACAGGTCACTGCTCAGGCGCAGCATGCGCAAGGTCGGCGGCAGTTCGGCGACGTAGGCCAGCAGACGCAATTGGGCGGCGAGATTGTGCGTGACCACCTCGACCAGTTTATCGCGGGCCACCTGCGGTTCGACGCCGTCCATCCAGCGCAAGGTGGTGGTACGCGGGTTGAACGGGCCTTCGATTGCCTTCAGGGCGCTGGCGGACGGGAGTCGTTCGGGATGCCTGTATTGGCATGCAAAGCCGATGCGGGGGTGGGTCATGGGAGCGCCTGGTGATATGCCATCGGGAAGATTATAGAGGCTTAGGCGATGCAGGCCGCCAAGGGTTCATTCGGTCAATCCGGTTGAATCCTGCGTGCGCAGCGGGGTCACCTATTGCACGACAACATTGAAACGACGACGTTATGGAGGTGGTTATGAACCTTGCAATGACACTCTTCAGCCTGTTCGCCGGTTGGCTGGCGATTGTGATGTCGATGATGTGGGGCGTGCTGCGGGTGCTGCGCTGGCACCATGATTGACACCCCGGATGGCCGCTATTTCGTGCTCAAGGGCCGACTCTGGCGGCGCACCAACCCGGCGCTGGATGAACCCACACGCCAGCGCTGGGTGGATGCGTTGATGGATGCACGGCGTGCCGTCAAGGCGGCCAAGGCCTCTGGCGACACACAGCAGTTGAAGCAGGCCCGCGAGCAGGTACAGCGCGCGAAGGTCGCGCTCGGTGAGCGCGGGCCGGTGTGGTGGACGGATGGCAGCCCGGATTTCAACCGCTATAACGTGGTGAACACACCCTACGCCGACTGGTTCGATAAACATTCGGACACGAACCCTCAGTGAACTTTCTCACACGCAGCAAGCTCCTTTCCTATGCAAAGCCATCGCCACCAGGCCCGTCGAACGATAAGGAGCTGCATCGCCCATGACCACCCTCCCCACCTATCGCTGCACACCAGGCCCGCTGCATGCGACATTGCTCGCCGGCAGCGTGCCGCTGTTCCTGGGCGCCCTGCTCAGTGACATTGCCTATGGCCAGACTTACCAGATTCAATGGGCCAACTTCGCCTCATGGCTGATCGCCGGTGCGTTGGTGTTCAGTGGATTTGCCCTGTTGTTCGCCCTGGTCAATCTGCTGCGCGCCGAACGCAAGGCGGGTCGTCCTGCCGCTTACTTCGTGCTGCTGCTGGCCGCGTGGCTGTTGGGACTGATCAACGCCTTCCAGCACGCCAAGGATGCCTACGCCATGATGCCGACCGGCCTGATGCTGTCGGCAGTCGTCACCCTGCTGGCGATGCTGGCGACATGGATCGGCCTGACTAACCTGCGCTCGGGAGCTGCCCAATGAAAACCACCAGCACATTGACCCTGTTAAGCGCAGCGTTGTTGCTGACCGCCTGCGGTGGTGAAGGCGACAAGACCCAGGCCCACGGCCCCGATCCCAAGCTGCCGGCGCAACAAAGCAGCCTGCTGCCAAGCATGAAGATCGCCGAGCCGGTCGCCTGGGGCGATCAGAAGCCCAAGGTGCCAGAGGGTTACAGCATCACCGCCATCGCCACCGACCTGGCCATCCCGCGCCAGACCCTGGTCCTGCCCAACGGCGATATCCTCGTCGCCGAAGGCCGTGGCGGCAGCGCGGCCAAACTCAAGCCCAAGGACGTGATCGCCAGCCTGATCAAGGCCGAGGGCAATACCAAGGTCAAGAGCGGCAACCGCATCACCCTGTTGCGCGACGCTGACGGCGACGGCACCTACGAACTCAAGACGGTGTTCGCCGATAACCTCAATGCGCCCTACGGCTTGGCATACGCCGACGGCAAACTGTACGTGGCCAACCAGGATGCGCTGGTGCGCTTCGACTACGCCGACGGCCAGACCAAGGCCAGCGGCGCTCCGACCAAAGTCACCGACCTGCCGGCGCAAATCAATCATCACTGGACCAAATCCCTGGCCGTGAGCGAGGACGGACGCCAGCTCTACGTCGGGATCGGCTCCAACAGCAACATCACCGAGCGCGGCATGGAAGTGGAAATCGACCGGGCGATGGTCTGGCAGATCGACGCCGCCACTGGTGCGCACAGGCCCTACGCAACCGGCCTGCGCAACCCCACGGCCCTGACTATCCAGCCCGGTTCGGGGCAGTTGTGGACCGTGGTCAACGAACGCGATGAATTGGGCCCGGACCTGGTGCCGGACTACCTCAGTTCGGTACGCGAAGGCGCTTTCTACGGCTGGCCCTACAGCTACTGGGGCCAGAATGTGGACCCGCGTGCGCAACCGCAGAACCCGGCCAAGGCCGCCTCGGCGATCAAACCGGATTACAGCCTGGGTTCCCACGTCGCCGCGCTCGGCGTGGATTTCTCCATCCCGGCCATGGGCGAAAAATTCGCCGACGGCGTATTCGTTGGCGAACACGGCAGTTGGAACCGCGACAATCCGGTGGGCTACAAAGTGATTTTCGTACCCTTCAGCAACGGCAAACCGGCCGGCGAGCCTGTCGACTTCGCCACCGGCTTTCGCGGTGACGACGGCAAAACCCGTGGGCGTCCGGTGGGCGTGACAGTCGATCCGAAAGGCGCGCTGATCATTGCCGATGATTTGGCCAACACGGTGTGGCGTGTTACGCGCAATCAATAACCGGGACTTTAAGGCTCTTTGTAGGAGCGAGCTTGCTCGCGAAGAACGTCGACGATAACGCGTATTTTCTGGATGAACGCGGTGCCTGTGAGTTTTTCGCGAGCAAGCTCGCTCCTACAGAGGACGGTGTACGCTTAACTGACTGACAGGGGCCATCGCGCACCCCTGTCAGCCGTCACTCTGCAACTGCGCCTCGAGCCAGGCCAGCAATGCCACCACCTCATCCCGATTACCTGCCCCTTGCTGCCTGTACACCGAAATAGCCTCTGGCAAAAACACGCTTTCGGCACAGGGCCTGATCAATGCCCCACTTTCAATCAACCTGCTTGCGGTACGACGCCAGCCCATGGCCATACCGTGCCCTTCCACGGCGGCCTGCAACATCAGCGGGTAGCTGTCGAACGTGACGCCGCGCGCATCACGGGCCAATGACTGACCGAACGCCTTCAGCCACTCATCCCACTCCATCAGGTGCGGAGGTTCGCTGCTGTGGTGCAAAAACGTGCAGGTCGCCAATTCAGGCAGCGCCAGCGGTTGTTCCGGGCACAGGTAAGCGGGACTGCACACCGGGAAAACCTCGTCGCAGGCGGTAAACATCAGCGCATGGGCGCCACTGGCGCGCCGGGTACTTTGCAGGGCGACATCGAAAGGGTCATTGAACTGCGTGATCGGCCGCGTGCACGTCACCACCTGGATTTCAATCTGCGGATATTGCTGGTGGAATGTCGCCAGGCGCGGCATCAACCAATAAAACGCCTCGCACAACTGGCACAGCAGCACCACCCGATTGCGCTGCGGGGACGCCCTCAGGCTGGCCGCTCCCTCACTGATGCTTTGCAACGCAAGGCTGACCACCCGCCCCAACTCACGCCCCTCCCGAGTCAGGAACACCGCACGGTTGCGTCGATAAAACAGCTTCACCCCCAGATTATCTTCCAGCCCGCGTATCTGCCGGCTGACAGCGGCCTGGGTGATGTGCAACTCATCGGCCGCCCGGGAAAAACTCTCCAGGCGCGCTGCGGCTTCAAACGGCAACAGACTGGCAAGAGGCGGTAGGGTTTTTCCAAGTAGATTCATAATCTCAGGTTATGTATTCAGGACCGAGAACTCGTTTGTAGCACACCCGCGTGGCTGGGCACCATGGACCCCATCACTTCATGGACCCGCCTGATGCGCACTTCCCACACCTCTGTAGTCGCCGGCGTGATATTCGCCATCATCGCCACGCTCGGCTGGGCGCTGAATTTCATTGCGCCCTATGTCACGGGCGCGTACAGCGTCTACGACCTGATGAGCGTGCGCTTCCTGATGGCCGGCGGATTGGGCGTAGCCGGGGTAATCCTGTGCCGCGCGCAACTGCCTGCGCTGAGCCCCGGCCAATGCCTGCTCGCGGCAGTGCTGGGCGCATGGGGCTGCCTGGGTTATGGCGTATGCATCGCTGCCGGCGTGATACTCGGCGGCCCGGTGTTGACGCCGGCTTTTGTTGGAATGGTACCGGTGCTGCTGGCGCTGATCGGCAATGCCGGCCATAAGACCCTGCGCTGGCGCCTATTGGTGATGCCATTGAGCTGTATCACGCTGGGGCTGTTGCTGACCAATATCAGCAGCCTCCACCAGGCCTCGCTAAGCCCCCAATCCTGGCTGGCCGGGCTGTTTTTTTCCTTGGGCGCGGTAGCCTTATGGTTGGGCTTCAGCGTGATCAACCAGAAGCAGATGGCGCACCTGCCTGCCCACGTGACAGGCCTGTGGACCGCCCTGATGCTGACGGGCGCCGGTGCCGCAGCGCTGTTCATCCTCCCGTGGACATACGCGACAGGCCTGTTGCGGTTGCCAACCCTTGGCGCCGGCTGGAGCCAGGCATGGGCGCTGTATGCGTGGAGCCTGGTGATTGCCGTGATGTCCACCGTCGTCGGTGCCTGGGCCTGGAATGCGGCGACGCGGCGCCTGCCCATGGTACTCAGCGGCCAATTGATTGCCCTTGAGTCCTTGTTCGCCACGCTGCTCGGGCTCTGGTTTCATCAGCGTTGGCCGACCCCCATGGAAACCGCAGGGCTGGCCGCAGTGCTGGTCGGTGTCGTGATGTCAGTTCGGATCATTCTGGCCGATGCTACGTTTCAAGGCAGCGCTACAGATCAGTGATTTCCTTGTGGCGCGGCACCAGCGCCTTCATCACGCTCCACGCCACCAGGTACGCCAGGGCACAGATTGCGAACATGATCATGTAGCCGGTGTGGATGTCATTGACGGACTTGTAGTAGTCAAAGACCCAGCCGCCGATCTTGGTCATCACCACGCCGCCCAGGCCGCCGGCCATGCCGCCGATACCGACCACCGACGCGACGGTCTTCTGCGGGAACATGTCCGACACCGTGGTGAAAATATTGCACGACCACGCCTGGTGCGCCGAGGCCCCCACGCCGATCAGCAAGACCGGAACCCAGAAGCTGATGTAGCCCAGCGGTTGCGCCAGCAACACCACCAGCGGGAACAGCGCGATCACCAGCATGGCTTTCATGCGGCCGTCATACGGCGCATCGCCCCGCGCCATGAAATAGCTGGGAAACCAGCCGCCACCGATACTGCCGACCATGGTCATGCTGTACAGCACGGCCAGGGGCATCACGATATCGGCGCCCTTCATGCCGTACTGCGCCGACAGGAACGTGGGCAGCCAGAACAGGAAGAACCACCACACACCGTCGGTCATGAACTTGCCGAAGGCAAAGGCCCAAGTCTGACGATAGGTCAGCAACTTGAACCATGAGACTTTTTTTGCGGTTGCGCCCGCAGGGCCCGTAGGGGTTGGCGCCAAGGGTTGTGCGGCCTGATCACTGCGAATGTAGGCCAATTCTGCGGCCGACAGACGCTTTTGCTGCTCCGGTTTTTCGTACACGGTGGCCCAGACCGCCACCCACACAAAACCCAGCATGCCGATGACCATGAAAGCCGCTTCCCAACCCCACATGCCGGCTATCAAGGGCACACAGATCGGCGCCAGGATCGCGCCCACGTTGGCCCCCGAGTTGAAGATGCCGGTGGCAAAAGAGCGTTCTTTCTTGGGGAAGTACTCGGCCGTGGCCTTGATCGCGATGGGAAAGTTGCCCGCCTCACCAATCGCCAGCACCGCGCGTGACAGCATGAAACCGGCAATCGACACCGGAATCACCGCCAGGCCGATGGCCGTGCTGACGGCCGCAATGCCCTCGCCCATCTGCACCGAGAACGCATGCATGATCGCGCCGGTGGACCAGATAACGATCGCCACGATGTAAGCGGCCTTGGTGCCGATCCTGTCGACAAAGCGCCCGGCGAACAGCATGGAAATCGCGTAGACAAACTGGAACACCGCCGCGATGTTGGCGTAATCGGTATTGCTCCAGCCAAATTGCGTCGACAACTGCGGCGCCAGCAGGCTGAGCACCTGACGGTCGAGGTAGTTGACGGTCGTGGCAAAAAACAGCATCGCGCAGATCGTCCAGCGATAGCTGCCGACCGCCTGGCCAACACGATGGGCACTGATGGGCTCGTTCAGATTCATGGCATCACTTTTTTATTTTTGTTAGGCAGGACATATGCAACGTCATATGTCGTCGTACAACCATGACTTTTATATCGGTACGCTCTGACAGTGTCAATCTCAAAGATTGCTGTCAGCCAGGCTCTACCGGGGCTGAAAGAACTTCAGGCAGTTACAGTTGTAGGATGACAAATGCGCATTACCAGACTAGGGGCTTGGCCGGGCACGTCGTCCAGCAGACCGAATGGCTGCATGCCGATTTTTTTCAAAACCCGGATAGACGCCGCGTGATCGGGTCTTACCAGTCCGAACACTTCTGGCACACCCAGTGTATCGAACGCCAGCGCCAGGGCATCGCGTCCGACCTCGGTGGCATAGCCCTGCCCCCAGGCTTGCACGGCAAATCGATAACCGAGGTTGATGCGCCGCACGGTCAGATAGTCGAGCGGTGCAATGCCGCCGAAACCGATGATCTGCTCGGGGCTCTCGCGCCGCGCAATCGCCCACCAGCCGTAGCCCTCGCAGGACCACTGCTCGATCCATCGGCCCAGCAGGCGCCGGGCGTCCTCGATACCGGCCATAGGGCCGGCAGGATTGAACAGGTTGGTCCGGGGATCGCCGAAGATGGCGAATAACTGTTCCAGGTCTTCTGGAACAGGTGCGCGGTAGACGAGGCGTGACGAGTTGTCTGGCATCAGATGGCTCCACTGGGGTAAAAACTAATGGCTCACAAACCCACCCAGCATAGGCATAGGCATTTACACAACTCTGTAGCCCCCAACCGTAACTACGATGCGCCCCCGCTCTTGATCTTGACCTGCTTTTGATCTTGATCTCAGGCGCCCCGTTAAACCACGCTGGCCCACCGAGCCTAGGCGAGGTGCCGAGTGGTGGGGCATGAGCGTTTTGCTTACTTTTGCGCTTTTCAAAAGTGAGCCGCCGTCAGGGCGGAACCCTAAGTGGCCGTGA
>NZ_CVTO01000115.1:0-9124 GCF_900004715.1 Pseudomonas sp. 24 E 13 | reverse complement strand
TCCAACATCCTGGTCGGCCCTGAGGCCGCCATCGGGGGCAAGCCCCCTCCCACATTTGGACCGGGATCGATCCAAAATCCTGGTCGGCTCTGAGGCCGTCATCGGGGGCAAGCCCCCTCCCACATTTGGACCGGGATCGATCCAACATCCTGGTCGGCTCTGAGGCCGCCATCGGCAAGCCCCCTCCCACATTGACCGAAGCGTGTCATTCGGGTAGCAGCATAGGCCATCCCGAGATTGAATTACCCCTACTTATCTTGGTCGGCCGGACGGGTGTTCCCATCCCACCCCCCACCCAACGCCGCAATCAACTGCACACTCGCCACCAACCGCGACTGCAGCAAGTTCAGTACCGTGCGCTCATTACTCAGGGCCGTTGCCTGCACGGTAACCACGTCCAGGTAGGCAATCAGCCCCGCCTTGTACTGGTTCTCGGTCAACCGCAACGACTCGCGAGCAGACTCCAGCGCCTCGTTGCTGACCACCGCTTCGTCGGCCAGCACCTTGAGCTGCACCATGTAATTTTCGACTTCGCGGAACCCATCCAGTACGGTCTGACGGTACTTGGCCACGGTTTCGTCATAGCTGGCCACGCTGCGGTCGACTTCCGCCGAGCGCTGGCCGCCGTCGAACAGCGTCATGGCCAGCTTCGGGCCCACCGACCAGAAACGGTTCGGCAGGCTGATCCAGTCTTCATAGGTGCTGCTGGAGTAGCCCCCCGCCAGGCTCAAGGTCAAGTCAGGATAATAGGCGGCCTTGGCCACACCAATATTGGCGTTGGCTGCAATCACCGAACGTTCGGCCGACGCGATATCCGGGCGGCGCTCCAACAGCTGCGACGGCAGGCCCACGGGAATCTGCGGCAACGCCGGGATGTCCTTGCTGACGGCCAGGCTGAAATTGGCCGGCGCTTCGCCGATCAATACCGCAATGGCGTTTTCCAGCTGGGCACGCTGCCAGATCAGGTCGATCAGGCTGGCCTGGGTGGTCTTGAGCTGGGTTCGCGCCTGGGCGATGGCGTCCTTGCCGGCGACACCGGCGCGGTACTGGTTTTCGGTCATCTGCTGCGAGCGCTGGTAGGTGTCCAGCGTGGCTTGCAACAAACGCGTCTGTTCATCCATGACGCGCAACTGCAGGTAGCTCTGCACCAGTTCCGACTGTTGGCTCAGGCGCATCGCCGCCAGGTCTGCCGTGCTGGCCTCGGCGCTGGCTTCGTTGGCCTCCAGGCCACGGCGCAATTTGCCCCAGACGTCGGCTTCCCAGCTCACGCCCAGTTGCGCATTGAGGGTGTCGCGAATACCGCTGCTGGAACTGCTCAGGCTCGCGCTGCTGCTGCCGGTACCCTGGCTGGCGCGGGTTTTACCGACGCTCAGGTCGACGCTGGGGTAAAACGCCCCGCGAGCACTGCGCACCAGTGCCTGGGCCTGACGGAAACGCGCCTCGGCCTGGGCGACGGTCTGGTTGGAACTGTTGAGGCGCACCACCAGCTCGTTCAGTTGGCGGTCGCCGTACAGCTCCCACCACGCGCCCCGGGCCAGGGAGTCGCTCGGGTTGGCCTGGCGCCAGCCCTGGGCTTGCTTGAATTGTGCCGGTTCGACCACGGGCGGACGCTGGTAATCGGGGCCGATGGCGCAGGCGCTGAGCAACAACGCCAACCCCACTGTAGGCGCGAGCTTGCTCGCGAAGGTCGTCAACGATAACGCGCCGAGCTTGGAAGAACGCGGTGTCTGCACGTTTTTCGCGAGCAAGCTCGCTCCTACAGTGGGGTTCGCGTTGGTTGAATCATTCATAGCGCAGTGTCCAGGGCAGCATCGGTACGCACGCCGCGCCAGGCGTTGAAGCGGTGGCGCGCGCGGTCTAGATAGAGGTAAACCACCGGGGTGGTGTAAAGGGTCAGGATCTGGCTGAACACCAGGCCGCCAATGATGGTCAGGCCCAGGGGCTGGCGCATTTCCGCGCCATCGCCGGCGCCGAGCAGCAGCGGCAAGGCGCCAAGAATCGCCGCCAGCGTGGTCATCAGGATCGGTCGCAGGCGCAGCAGGCAGGCGCTGCGAATCGACTCCAGCGGGCTCATGCCGTCATGCCGCTCAAGCTGCAGCGCCAGGTCGATCATCAGGATCGCGTTTTTCTTCACCACCCCGATCAGCAGGAACAGCCCCAACAACGAGATCAGGCTGAACTCACCGCCCAGCAGGTAGATGGACAGCAACGCGCCGACGCCGGCCGAGGGCAAGGTCGACAGAATCGTCAGCGGGTGGATATAGCTTTCATACAGCACGCCCAGCACCAGGTACACCGCCACCAGCGCGCCGAGAATCATGAACGGCTGGCCCTTCTGGGTCGCGGCGAACGCATCGGCGGTGCCGGCCATCTTGGCGATCACGTCTTCCGGCAGGCCGACCTTGGCAATCGCGCGCTCGATGGCGGCAGTGCCCTGCTCCACCGTCACGCCTGGCGCCATGTCGAACGCGATGTTTTCCGAGGCGAACTGGCCTTCATGGCTGACGCGGTCATCGGCCAGGCTGTTTTCATAATGGGCAATGGTCGACAGCGGCACGCGCGCGCCATCGGCGGTAATCACCTGCACCTGGTTGAGGGTAATCGGGTCCTGGGCATATTTGGGATTGACCTCCATCACCACCTGATACTGGTTGAGGCTGTCGTAGATCGTGGAAATCTGCCGCTGACTGTAGGCGTTGTTGAGCACCGAGGTGACCATGGCCATGTCGATCCCCAGGCGCTTGGCCTGGTCGCGGTCGACAATCAGGGTGACCTGGGCCGCGCCGCGCCCTTCGCGGGCGTCGATGGCGGTCAGCTCCGGCAGCTCGCGCATGGCGGCCACCACTTTGGGGTACCACAGGCGCAACGCGGCCAGGTCACCGCTTTGCAGGATGTAGGAATACTGCGCGCTGGTCTGGTCGCGGCTGCCGCCGAATTGCAGGTCCTGGTCGGCCATCAGGAACAGACGCCCGCCCGGTACCAATGGCACTTCCTTGCGCAGTCGCTCGATCACGGCCTGGGCCGAGATTTTGCGCTCGGCAATCGGTTTGAGGCGCACCAGCATCACCGCGTTGTTGGTGCCGCTGTTGCCGCCGATAAAGCCGGCCACGCTGAGCACCGCCGGGTCTTTGAGCACGGCCTGGCGGAAGATTTCCATTTTCGGCTGCATCACGTTGAATGACAGCCCGTCATCCCCGCGCACAAAACCAATCAACTGACCAGTGTCCTGCTGGGGCATGAAGGTCTTCGGCACCACCACGTACAGCGCGATGTTCACGCCCACGGTCAGCAACAGGCTGAGCAGGGTCAGGCGTCGATGGCGCAGCACCCAGTCCAGGCTGGTGGCATAGGCGGCGACCATGCGTTCGTTGATGCGGTGGCTCCAGCGCTGCAAGCCGATCATCTGCCCTTTGACATGGGGCTTGAGCCAGCGTGCGCAGAGCATCGGGGTCAGGGTCAGCGACACGATCAGCGAAACGATGATCGCCGCCGACAAGGTGATGGAGAATTCACGGAACAGGTTGGTGACGATCCCGCCCATGAACAGGATGGAGAGAAACACCGCCACCAGCGACACGTTCATCGACAGCAAGGTAAAGCCGACTTCCTGGGCGCCCAGGTACGCGGCCTTCATCGGCGGCACGCCCTCGTCGATATGCCGGGAGATGTTCTCCAGCACCACGATGGCATCGTCCACCACCAGGCCGGTCGCCAGGATCAGCGCCATCAGCGAGAAGTTGTTCAGCGAAAACCCGTACAGGTACATCACCGCAAAGGTGCCCACCAGCGACACCGGCACCGCCAGGGTGGGGATCAACGAGGCGCGGAAGTTGCCCAGGAACAGGTACACCACCAGCACCACCAGGGCCACGGCGATCAGCAGGGTCATCTCGGCTTCGTGCAAGGTGGCGGTGATGACCGGCGAACGGTCCATGGCCAGGTTGAGTTTGACGCTGGACGGCAGCACCGCCTGCAACGCCGGCAACTGCGCCTTGATCTGGCGCACGGTTTCAATGATGTTGGCGCCGGACTGGCGGTTGATCACCAGCAACACCGCCGAATCGTTGTTGAAAAACCCGCTGTTGTAGCGGTCTTCCACGCCGTCGCTGATCTTCGCCACGTCGCTCAGGCGCAGCGCCGCGCCGTTCTGGTAGCGAATCAGCAGCGGCTCGTAGTCCTTGGCTTTTTCCAACTGATCGTTGGCCTGGATCTGCCAGTTGCGTTCGCTGTCTTCCAGGGAACCCTTGGGCCGGCGCTGGTTGGCGTTGGCGATGGTATTGCGCACATCATCCAGAGCCACGCCGTACTGATCGAGGGCCTTGGGCTCCAGCTCGATGCGCACGGCCGGCAGGGAACTGCCGCCAATCTGCACTTCGCCCACGCCCGGCACCTGGGACAGGCTCTGGGACAGAATGGTCGAGGCCAGGTCGTACAGCTGGCCCTTCTGCAACACGTCGGATGTCAGCGACAGCACCATGATCGGCGCCTGGGACGGGTTGATCTTCTTGTAGGTGGGCATGCTGCGCATGCCGCTGGGCAGCAGGTTGCGCGACGCATTGATTGCCGCCTGCACTTCCCGCGCCGCGCCGTTGATATCGCGGTCGGAATCGAAGGCCAGGATCACCCGCGTGGAGCCCTGGCTCGATGAACTGCTCATGGTGGTGATGCCGGCAATCGCGCCGAACGAGCGCTCCAGCGGCGTGGCCACGGTAGACGCCATCACCTCGGGGCTGGCACCCGGCAAGCTGGCCGACACCACGATCACCGGGAAGTCGATCTGCGGCAACGGCGACACCGGCAGCAAATTGAAGCTGACGCCACCGAGCAACATGATCGCCAGGCTCAGCAGCATGGTGGCTACCGGCCGGCGAATGAAAGGTCCGGACAGATTCATGGCTCAACCGGCTCCAGGCTTTGCGGCTCTTTACGCCAGCGCCGGCCAAGACGGTCGAAATACAGGTAAATCACCGGCGTGGTGAACAGCGTCAACACCTGGCTCACCAGCAACCCGCCGACCATCACCAGGCCCAGAGGCTGGCGCAATTCCGCACCGGAGCCACTGGCCAGCATCAACGGCACCGCACCGAACAAGGCCGCCAGGGTGGTCATCAGGATCGGCCGGAAGCGTAGCAGCGCCGCCTGGTAGATCGCGGTCTGCGGGTCCAGGCCCTGGTTGCGCTCGGCGTCGAGGGCGAAGTCGATCATCATGATCGCGTTCTTCTTGACGATACCGATCAGCAGGATGATGCCGATGATCGCGATCATGCCCAGGTCATTGCCGCTGAGCAGCAAGGCCAGCAAGGCACCCACCGCCGCCGAGGGCAAGGTCGAGAGAATGGTGATCGGGTGGATATAACTCTCGTAGAGCACGCCGAGCACGATGTACATGGTGACCACCGCCGCCAGGATCAGCAGCAAGGTGCTCGACAGCGAGGCCTCGAACGCCTGGGCCGCGCCCTGAAACTGGGTCTGCACGCCGACCGGCATGCCGATGTCCTTCTGGGTCTGGTTGATCAGCTCCACGCCTTTGCCCAGCGCGACCCCGGGGGCCAGGTTGAACGACATCATCACCGCCGGGAACTGGCCGATATGGGCAATCGCCAACTGCGCCTGGCGCTGCTCCACATGGGCCAGGCTCGACAGCCGCACCTGGCCGCCGTCGGTGGTCTTCACATGGATCTGGTTGAGCGCGGCCGGGCCGAGGGTTTCGCCGGACTGGGCCTGCAACACCACGCGGTACTGGCTGGCCTGGGTGTAGATGGTGGAAATCTGCCGCTGGCCGAAGGCGTCATAGAGCGCGTCAGTGATGGTCGAGACGCTGACGCCCAGGCGCGAGGCGGCATCGCGGTCGATTACCAGGTACACCTGCAGGCCTTTGTCCTGCAGGTCGCTGGCCACGTCGGTGAGTTCCGGCAACTGGCCGAGGGCATGCACCAGCTTGTCGCTCCACAGCGCCAGCAACTCGGCGTCCGGTGAGGACATGCTGAATTGATACTGGGTACGGCTGACGCGGTCTTCGATGGTCAGGTCCTGCACCGGCTGCATGAACAGGCGGATACCCACCAGCTTGTCGATGGCCGGTTGCAGGCGAGCGATCACCTGCACCGCGCTCAAGTCGCGCACGCCATGGGCCTTGAGGTTGATCAGCAAGCGACCGCTGTTGAGGGTGGCGTTATCACCGTCCACGCCAATGTAGGAGGACAGGCTTTCCACCGCCGGATCGGCGAGGATGATCTTCGCCAGTTCCTGCTGGCGCTGGCTCATCGCGGCAAACGAAATCGACTGCGGCGCTTCGGAAATGCCCTGGATCACCCCGGTATCCTGCACCGGAAAGAAGCCCTTGGGCACCACCAGGTACAGCACCACCGTAAGGCCCAGGGTGGCGATGGCCACCAGCAGGGTCAGCGGCTGGTGCCTGAGCACCCATTGCAGCTTGCGCCCGTAGGCATCGATCAACCAATCGATCCAGGCGCCGCTGGCTTTGTAAAAGCGGCCCTGCTCTTCTTCCTTCGGTTCACGCTTGAGCAATCGTGCGCACATCATCGGCGTGAGCGTGAGGGACACCACCAGGGAAATCAGGATCGCCACCGCCAGGGTAATGGCAAACTCGCGAAACAAGCGCCCGACCACGTCGGCCATGAACAGCAGCGGGATCAATACGGCGATCAGCGACAGCGTCAGGGAAATCAGGGTGAAACCGATCTGCTTGGCGCCCTTGAGCGCGGCGGCCATGGGCGTCTCGCCTTCCTCGATATAACGGGAGATGTTCTCCAGCATCACGATGGCGTCGTCCACCACAAAGCCGGTGGCAATGGTCAGGGCCATCAATGTCAGGTTGTTGACCGAGAACCCCGCCAGGTACATCACGCCAAAGGTGCCGACCAGCGACAGCGGTACGGCGATGGACGGAATGATCGTGGCGCTGACCCGGCGCAGGAACAGGAACGTCACCATCACCACCAGGGCGATGGCGATCAGCAATTCGTGCTGCACATCCTTGACCGACGCGCGGATGGTCTGGGTGCGATCGGTGAGCACCGTCACGTCCAGGCCCGCCGGCAGGTTGTCGGTGATGCTCGGCAGCAGGGCCTTGATACGGTCAACCACCTCGATCACGTTGGCGCCCGGCTGGCGCTGGATATTGAGCAGCACGGCCTGGTTTTCGTTGGCCCAGGCGGCCAGGCGCTCGTTTTCGGCGCCGTCGACGATCTGCGCCACGTCCTTGAGGCGCAAGGGCGCGCCGTTGTTGTAGGCCAGGATCAGTTCGGCATATTGCTCTGGGGATACCAACTGGTCGTTGGCATCGAGCATCGACACCCGTGTGGGCCCGTCGAAGTTGCCCTTGGGCTGGTTGACGTTGGACGCGGCGATCAGGGTGCGCACATCCGACAGGTTCAAGCCATTGGCCGCCAGGGCCTCGGGGTTGACCTTGATGCGCACCGCCTGGCGCTGGCCGCCGGCGATGCTGACCATGCCGACGCCGCTGATCTGCGCGATCTTCTGCGCCATGCGCGTGTCGACCAGGTCATTGAGCTTGGGCAGCAGCATGGTCTTGGAGGTGATCGCCAGGGTCAGCACCGGGGTGTCCGCCGGGTTGACCTTGTTGTACACCGGCGGCGCCGGCAAGTCCTTGGGCAACAGGTTGGTGGCGGCGTTGATCGCGGCCTGCACCTGCTGCTCGGCGACATCCATATTGATGTCGAGGTTGAAGCGCAGGGTCAGTACCGACGCCCCGCCCGAACTGGTGGAGGCCATCTGGGTCAGGCCGGGCATCTGCCCGAACTGGCGCTCCAGCGGCGCAGTGACCGCGCTGGTCATCACGTCGGGGCTGGCACCGGGGTACAGCGTCATCACCCGAATGGTCGGGTAATCCACCTGGGGCAAGGCCGAAACCGGTAGCAAGCGGTAAGCGATCAGGCCGGCCAGCACGATGGCGAGCATGCTCAGCGTGGTGGCGACCGGCCGCAGGATAAACAGGCGCGACAGGTTCATGCGCCGACCTTTTGCGCCTTGCCGGCGTCAGTACCGGTCTCCCCTTTCGCCGCAGGCTTGCCTTGCAGGTGTTCGGTCGGCGTGGTCGGCACTTCGTTGCTGTCGTTGACCACTTCGATTTCGCTGCCGTCCTTGAGACGGTCGGTGCCTTCCATGACCACCCGATCACCCGCCGCCAGACCTTGCTTGATCACGGTGTTGTCGCCATCGGTATCACCCACCACCAGCGGCTGGACCTTGACCTTGTTGTCGCCATCGAGCTTGTAGACAAAGGTGCCGCTGTTACCGAACTGGATCGCGGCGGACGGTGCCAGCACCACGTTGTGCAAGGTGTCGGCCAGCAAGTGCACATTGACGAACTGGTTGGGAAACAGCGCTTGATCCTTGTTATCGAAGCGCGCCTTAAATTTCAGGGTGCCGGTGGTCACGTCGATCTGGTTGTCCAGGCTCTGCAGCACGCCCACCGCCTGTTTTTTCGTGTCGCCACGGTCCCAGGCTTCCACCGGCAGCTTGTTGCCGGCGTGATAACGGGTGAGGACGGTGTCCAGGGTGTTTTCCGGCAGGGTGAAGGCCACGCTGATCGGTTGGGTCTGGGTGATCACCGCGAGGGCCGTGGTGTCGTTGGCGGCGACCAGGTTGCCGACGTCGAGCTGACGCAAACCGACGCGACCGGCAATCGGCGCACGGATCTTGGTGAATTCAAGGTTGAGCTTGGCATCGTCGACCGCGCCCTGGTTGGTCTTGACCGTGCCCTGGTATTGCAGGACCAGCGCTTCGGCGGTGTCCAGGGTCTGCTTGGCGATACTGTCCTGGGCGTACAGGCCGCGATAGCGTTGCACATCGACCTGGGCGTTTTTCAACTGCGCCTGGTTCTGCAGCAACGTGCCCTGGGCCTGGAGCAAGGCGTTCTGGTAGCTGCGCGGGTCGATCTCGGCGAGCAAATCGCCGGCCTTGACCATTTGCCCCTCTTCAAAGGCGATCTTCACCAGCTCGCCGCCCACCCGGCTGCGCACGTTGATCGTGTTGAGCGCGGTCACCGTGCCCAGGGCCTTGTAGTACACCGGGAACTCCCCCAAAACAGCCGGCGCCACGCGCACCGGCACCGGGCCGGTGGAGCCGCCGAACCCTGGGC
>NZ_CVTO01000116.1:81952-88281 GCF_900004715.1 Pseudomonas sp. 24 E 13 | reverse complement strand
CACTGCTGCCGACGGCCTGGCTGCTCAGCCGGCAATTGCCCATCCAGACCTGGCGCGCCGATCTGCACACGGCCACGGGGGAGCGCACGCGCATGGCATTGGCTGACGGCGCCAGCGTGCAACTCAATACCGCGACGGCGGTGGACGTGGACCCGGCGCAGCGACGCATCACCCTGGTCGAGGGTGAGCTGGCGTTGAATGTACCCGCAGCGACGGCGATGAGCGTAAAGACGCGTTACGGCGAGCTGACGGTCAGCCAGGCTGAAGTGTGTGTTCGGCAACTGGACGCCGGTTGCCTGGTGTCTGTGCTCAAGGGCTCCGTGCGGGTACGCGACCTGGACGGGCGCACGGCAACCTTGCAAGGCGGTCAGCAAGCGCCGTTGAAAAGCTCCGGGCTCGGCGCCTGGGTCGCGTTCGATGCGCTGCAACTGGGCTGGCGCGACGGTGTACTGACCGCGCAGAACCAGGCGCTGGGGGATTTCCTGCGGGAATTGGCGCGTTATCGCCCGGGCGTGCTGCGCTGGGACCCGCGTCTGGAACAGTTGCGGGTCACCGGCAGTTTTCGTCTGGACGACACCGACCGTATCCTCGACCTGCTGGCCTCCAGCCTGGGGTTGCACGTACAGGCGCGGACCCGCTATTGGGTCACGCTGTCCTGAAGTGCTGGGATGGGCAACGCTTTATATATCCATATCGAATAAATAAAGAGTTATATATTCCTTTTGTTATTTTTCTCGATGGCGCATTTTGAGGGCCTGCGCATTCGTGCGGATTGACCCAACAGCCAAAAGGAAAGCCGACATGACCATCAAAGCGATCAACGTGCGCAACCAGTTCAAGGGCACCATCAAGGAAATTCTGCTGGGGGAAGTGGTGTCGGAAATCGACGTGCAGACTGCGTCCGGCATCGTCACTTCGGTCATCACCACCCGTTCGGTGCGTGACCTGGAGCTGAAAGTGGGCAGTGAAGTGATTGCCTTCGTGAAATCCACCGAAGTGTCGATTGCCAAACTCTGAGACACGCATGAGAACGGGGCCGCCGCGCTGCCCCGGTCCCTCGCCACCTACAGCTGGCGCAGGGCGCGCTCCATGCGTTGCACGCCTTCTTCCAGCATCGCCCGTGGGCAGCCGAAGTTCAGGCGCACGAACTGTTGGCTGTCATCGCCAAACTCGATCCCGGCACTCAACCCAACCTTGGCCCGTTCAAGGAAAAACTGTTGCGGATCTTCCAGGCCCAGGGCGCTGCAATCGAGCCAGGCCAGGAATGTACCTTCCGGCGCGTGCATGACCACGCCGGGCAGGCGGGTTTGCACGGCGTCGAGCAGGTAGTCACGGTTGCCTTGCAGGTAGTGCACCAGCGCTTCGAGCCAGTCGCCGCATGCGCTGTAGGCGGCGCGGGTGGCTTCCAGGCCCAAGGGGCTGACGCTGTCGACCATGCCGCAGCGGGCCTGGTTGAAACGCTCGCGAATCGCGGCATTCTGGATCACCGCAAAACAGGTCTTCAGGCCGGCGACGTTATAGGCCTTGCTGGCCGACATCAGCGTAATGGTGCGTTGCGCGATCTCGGGGCTGAGGCTGGCGGTGGGAATATGGCGACGGCCGTCAAAGCACAGCTCGGCGTGGATTTCATCGGAAATGATCAGCGCGCCGTTTTCCATGCACGCCTGTGCAATCGCCAGCAGCTCGTCGCGGGGGAAGACCTTGCCGATCGGGTTGTGCGGGTTGCTCAGCAGCAGCGCACCGGCACCGCTCAAGGCATCGCGCATGGCCGCCAGCGGCGTGCGGTATCGGCCATCAATCAGCTCGAACGGCACTTCGATGCGCGGCAGGTTCCAGTGGCCGGGTGCGAGGCGAATCGGCCGATAGTTGGGGGTTTGCAGCACCACCGGCTGGCCCGGCTGGACGAACGCGTGCAGCGCCATGTTGAAACCCGGCTCGACGCCGGGCAGGAACAACAGCTCATCCGGTTCAACACGCCAGGCGTACTTGGCCCACAGGTCGGCGATGATCGCCTCGCGCACGTCCGGGCCGGCGACACTGTAGCCGAGCACCTGCAGGTCGAGGCGCGCGTGCAGGGCCTCGAGCACGGCGGGCGGGGCGGCGATATCCATGTCGGCGATCCACATCGGCAACACGTCTTGCGGGTAGCGGTTCCACTTGGTGCTGCCGGTGCCGAGGCGTGGGTGGATCGTGTCGAAATCAAAGCTCATGGGGCGCTCGTATCAGGGGGGGTATAAAGAGTGGCGCTGATTCTAGCGCCATTCGTTTTATAGGCCAGCGCTGAATATTGCGGGCCACCGTTCCATCACCGACAAGCTCTGTCATAAAAACGCCATTGCGCTGGGGGTCGAATCAGGGAAGGGCTATTTTGGTGCATCTCAATCACTCGAGTAGTCACGGATGAAATACCAAGCCTTCAACCGCACCTTGATTGCCACTGTCCTGGTGTTGACGGTCAGTGGTGTGCAGGCCGCTTCCCAGGCCCCGGTGGCCGGGGAAAATGGCATGGTGGTCACCGCCCAGCATTTGGCAACGCAGGTGGGCGTGGATGTGCTCAAGGCCGGTGGCAATGCGGTGGATGCGGCCGTTGCGGTCGGTTACGCCCTGGCCGTGGTGTACCCGGCGGCGGGCAACTTGGGCGGCGGCGGGTTCATGACCGTGCAACTGGCGGACGGGCGCAAGACGTTCCTCGACTTCCGCGAAAAAGCCCCCTTGGCGGCAACGGCCAATATGTACCTGGATAAAGACGGCAACGTCATCGAGGGCCTGAGCGCCAAGGGTCACCTGGCCGTCGGCGTGCCTGGCACTGTTTCCGGCATGGAGCTGGCCCTGAACAAATACGGCACGCTCAAGCGCGCCCAAGTGATTGCGCCGGCGATCAAGCTGGCAGAAAACGGTTTTGCCCTGGAGCAGGGCGACATCGACCTGCTGCACACCGCCACCGCAGAGTTTGAAAAAGATCAGGACCTGCGCGCGATCTTCCTGCACAACGGGCAGCCGCTGCAGGTCGGCCAGACGCTGGTGCAGAAGGACCTGGCCAGGACCCTCAAGGAAGTGTCCGCGAAGGGCAGCGATGGCTTCTATAAAGGTTGGGTCGCCAAGGCCCTGGTCGACTCCAGCCAGGCCGGCAAGGGGCTGATCACCCAGGCTGACCTGGACCGATACAAAACCCGCGAACTGGCGCCCATCGAGTGCGACTACCGTGGCTACCATGTGGTCTCGGCGCCGCCGCCAAGCTCCGGTGGCGTGGTGATCTGCCAGATCATGAATATCCTCGAAGGCTACCCGATGGCGGACCTGGGCTATCACTCGGCCCAGGGCCTGCACTATCAGATCGAAGCGATGCGCCACGCGTATGTGGACCGCAACAGCTACCTCGGCGACCCGGACTTCGTGAAGAACCCGATCGCGCATCTGCTGGATAAAAACTACGCGGCGAAACTGCGCGACGCGATCGAGCCGCACAAGGCTGGGGATTCCCAGGCGATCAAGCCTGGGGTATCGCCCCATGAAGGCAATAACACCACCCACTACTCCATCGTCGATACCTGGGGCAACGCGGTTTCCGTCACCTACACCCTCAACGACTGGTTTGGCGCGGGCGTGATGGCGAGCAAGACCGGGGTGATCCTCAACGATGAAATGGACGACTTCACCGTCAAGGTCGGCGTGCCGAACATGTACGGGCTGGTCCAGGGTGAAGCCAATGCCATTGCGCCAGGCAAGGCGCCATTGTCATCAATGAGCCCGACCATCGTGACCAAGGATGGCAAGGCGGTCATGGTGGTGGGGACGCCGGGCGGCAGCCGCATTATCACCGCCACCTTGCTGACCATCCTGAATGTCATCGACTACAAGATGAACATCCAGGAGGCGGTGGACGCGCCGCGTTTCCACCAGCAGTGGATGCCGCAGGCCACCAACCTTGAAACCTTTGCGGTCAGCCCGGATACCCGCAAGCTCCTCGAAAGCTGGGGCCATACGTTCGCCGGGCCGCAGGATGCCAATCACGTGGCCGCCATTTTGGTGGGCGCTCCGGCCCTGGATGCCAAGCCGGTGGGCAACAACCGCTTCTATGGCGCGAATGACCCGCGTCGCAATACCGGGCTGTCGTTGGGGTACTGACACCCGACTCGCTCGCGCATGGAACATCTGCGTTCTTTCCGGGCTCTACCCCAGGAGCCCCGAAAGGACCCCAGCCATGAAAGCGCTGAAAATCGCCACCTTCAACATCAACGGTATTCGTGCCCGCCTGCCTAACCTGCTGCACTGGCTGGCGCGCGAGCAGCCGGACATCGTTTGCCTGCAGGAACTCAAGGCGCCGGAAAGCCTGTTTCCCTATGCCGATTTCGAGGCGGCCGGCTACGGCGCGATTTGCCTGGGCCAGGCCTCGTGGAACGGGGTGGCGATCCTGGCCAGGGACGCTCAACCGCTGGAAAGCCGGCGCGGCCTGCCCGGTGACGACAGCGACGATCAAAGCCGCTATATCGAAGCGGCTGTGCATGGCGTGCTGGTTGGTTGCCTGTACCTGCCTAACGGCAACCCGCAACCGGGGCCGAAATTCGATTACAAACTGGCCTGGTTCGAACGCCTGATCGACTACGCCCGGGCGTTGCAGGCCAGTGAACATCCGGTGCTGCTGGCCGGGGATTTCAATGTGGTGCCCACCGACCTGGACATCTACAACCCGCGCTCCTGGCTCAAGGACGCTTTGTTGCAACCCGAGAGTCGGGCCTGCTATCAACGCCTGCTGGAACAGGGCTGGACGGATTCAGTGCGGCATTTGTACCCCGAAGAACGGGTGTATACGTTCTGGGACTATTTTCGCCAGCACTGGCAGAAGAATTCAGGCCTGCGCATCGACCATCTGTTGCTCAACCCCGCGCTCAAGCCCTATCTCAAGAATGCCGGCGTCGATGCCTGGGTGCGCAACGAGGCGCATGCCAGCGACCATGCGCCGACCTGGATCGAGCTCGGTACGCGTAAGAAGCGTTAATCGCTCGTTGCAGACGCGAGCAAGCGTTCGACGGCCGCAAACGCCGCCACCCGGCGCGCTTGCCAGTCTCCCCTGATCACCGCCACCGGCTGATGGTGCGCGTGCATCCAGTCCAGGCTGGCCTGGAAGAACGCCCGGCGGTCCGCCAGTTGCGGTTGGCAGCGCTGGCCGTCGGCGCTCCATTCCACGTCTTCCGGGGACAGCAGCAGATGCAGGTCGTAGTGACGGGCCAGCAGTTCGCTGTCGAGCCAGCCTGGGTAATCGCCAAACAGCGTCTGGCTCCAGAGCCGGTTGGTCAGCAGGTGGGTGTCGAGGATCAGCAGCGCCGGGCGCCGGGCGCGCGCCGCATCCTCCCAGGCCAACTGGCCCCGGGCGATCGCCGGGATATCCGCCAGGCAGGTATCGCGTTGATGCTCGTCGATGAAATGGCGCACGTATTCACCCACCATCAGCCCGCCGAAGTGCGCATGCAGCTCTGCGGCCAGCCAGCTCTTGCCGCTCGATTCCGGGCCTGCCAGCACCACCACTTTCATACGTGCAACGCCGGGTCGGCGCGCCATTCACGCCAGCCTTGCACGGCAATCACGGTAAACAGCGCATACAGCGCGGCGGTGAGGTAGAGGCCTTTGTAGAGGAATAACCCGACGAAAATCACATCCAGCACGATCCACAACGGCCAGCACTGCACGCGTTTTTGCGCCATCCACAACTGCGCCACCAGGCTGAAACCGGTCAGCGCCGCGTCGAGCCAGGGCTGGGCGGCGTCGGTCCAGTGAGCCATTGCGGCGCCGAGCAACAGACTACCGACAGCGCCCACGGCCAGGCCGTTCATGACCGCCGGCATGCCCAGGCGAGTCACCTGGCGTCCCTGCCTGACCGCGCCTGCGCGGGTCCATTGCCACCAGCCATAGAGCTGAAGGACGGCATACACCACTTGCAGCAACATGTCGGAGTAGAGTTTTACGTCGTAGAACACCCAGGTATAGAGCAGCACCATCACCAGGCCGATGGGCCAGCACCAGGGGTTCTGCTTGACCGTCAGCCAGACGGCGATCACCCCCAGTGCGGCGGCGAACAGTTCAAGCCCGGACATGGCGGTTCCTTGGGGAGTGGGAGAGGGCGGTGATTGTACCCAGAGGTGGACGATCCTCAAAACACAGCAGGTAAATGTGCGAGGGGGCATGCCCCCGATGGTTATAGGTGTCCACACAACTCAGCAGCGCCCAACCGTAACCACGATGCGAAGCGAGCCGCTCTTGATCCTAGGCGCCCCGTTAAACCACGCTGGCCGAACGCAGGCTTGAATTCGTGGGTAACCCGGCAGGACGCCGGG
>NZ_CVTO01000116.1:62448-81902 GCF_900004715.1 Pseudomonas sp. 24 E 13 | reverse complement strand
TGGGGCAAGAGCGTTTTGCTTACTTTTGCGCTTTTCAAAAGTGAGCCGCCGTCAGGGCGGAACCCTAAGTAGCCGTGACCGCAGAAACGGATATGTACTCGATCTGATCCAACATCCTGGTCGGCCTAGAGGCCGCCATCGGGGGCAAGCCCCCTCCCACAATTTAACCCAGGGCTAAATTCGGAACTGGCGCAACAACCCGTCAAGCTGCTCGCTCAAGCCCCGCAACTGCGCGCTGGCCACGCTCGACTGTTCAGCCGCCAGCGCGGTGCTGTGGGACAGCCCGGCCGCCTGGGTGACGTTCTGATTGATGTCCTCCACCACATGCGCCTGTTGCAGAGTGGCACTGGCAATCGAGGCATTCAGGCCGTTGAGATTATGCAGCGCCTGGCCGATCGCATTGAGGCTCGCACCGGCCAGGCCGGCTTGCTCGATGGTCAGTTGCGAGGCGCTGTGGCTGTCGCTGATCACCTTGACCGCCGCTTCCGAATGCCCTTGCAGGCGCTCGATCATTGCCTGGATTTCGGCCGTGGATTTTTGCGTGCGCTGGGCCAGCAGGCGTACCTCATCGGCTACCACTGCAAACCCACGGCCCTGTTCGCCGGCGCGTGCGGCTTCGATGGCGGCGTTGAGGGCGAGCAGGTTGGTCTGGTCGGCAATCGACCGAATCACTTCCAGCACGCCGCCGATCTGGGTGCTTTCGCTGGACAGGGTACGGATCACCTCCACGGCCTGGCTGATGGTGCTCGAGAGCTGGTCGATCTGCTGCAAACTGCTGTCGATGTTGACCTGGCCCTGCTGCGCCTGGGCCTGGGCATCGCGCATTTCGCTGGCGGCGTGCTCGGCATTCTTGGCCACGTCCTGCACGCCGTAGGTGACTTCATTGATGGCGGTGGCCACCAGTTCCATCTGTTGCGACTGCTGCTGGCTGCGGTCGTGGGCCTGGCTGGCGTTGTGGCCCAACTCGGTGGACGACTCGCCGAGGGCGTTGGCACACACCTGCAATTGGCCGACCACCTGGCGCAATTTGGCGGTGAAGGTATTGAAGTGCCGGGACAGCTGGGTGACCTCGTCACGCCCGTGAGTGTCGAGGCTGCGGGTCAGGTCGCTTTCGCCGCTGGCGATGTTGGCCATCGCAGTCACCGCAGCCTGCAACGGCTGCACGATACTGCGCGCGATCAACAGCACCAGCAGGGCCATGACCAGTGCAATGGCCAGGCCGATAGCAGAGGCTTTCCACACCTGGACGCTGAACTCGGCCTGCACGTCGTCCACGTAGACGCCCGAGCCGATGATCCAGCCCCAGGGCTCGAACAGTTGGATGTATGAGGTTTTCTGCACCGGCGCATCGGCCCCAGGCTTGGGCCAGCGGTAATTGACGATGCCGGCGCCCTTGGCCTTGGCCAGGCTCACGAATTCATTGAACACGGCAAACCCGTCCGGATCGCGGATCGCCGAGAGGTTCTGGCCGTCCAGCTTGGGGTTGGCCGCGTGCATGATCATCACGGGGGTGAGGTCGTTGATCCAGAAGTAGTCGTCGTGGTCGTACCGCAGGCCGCGCACCGCGCTCAGGGCTTGTTGCTGCGCCGCTTGACGGGTGAGTGCGCCGGTCTTTTCCAGGTTCTGGTAGTAGCCGAGCACGCCGCTGGCGGTTTGCACCACGTGCTGGGTCTGTTGGCGCTTGGCCTGGTAGAGGTCATCATGGATCTGTTTGAGCATCAGGGCGCCCAAAGTCAGCAGCATCAGCACGGCGACTATCAGGATCAGCCAGAGGCGTCGGCTGATCGACATATTGCGCAAACTGTTCATCGTCCTGTCACTCCGAGCCTTTTATAATTGTGGGTGTTGCATCGACTTTTGCGGCTTGTCTGATAGGCTTTCGGCCCGTAATCGAAAAACCTGAGTACTGCCTGATTTTTCACGGAATTTTTGCATTCCGGCATTGAGAATCAACGCCGGGCGCTGCAGTGCGCTCGTTGTCAGTGAACTTTAAAAAACACTAGGAGGCACGCCAGGCGCGTGACCTTTGGAGAAAGCATGGATTTTTGGACCGCCATACAGGCACTGATTCTTGGCGTGGTCGAGGGGCTGACGGAGTTTTTGCCGATCTCCAGCACCGGCCACCAGATCATCGTCGCTGACCTGATCAACTTCGGCGGCGAGCGTTTCGAGGCATTCAATATCATTATCCAGCTGGGCGCGATCCTCGCCGTGGTCTGGGAATTCCGGCGCAAGATCCTCGACGTAGTCATCGGCTTGCCCACCCAGCGCAACGCCCAGCGTTTCACCGTGAACCTGATCATCGCCGTGTTGCCGGCGGTGGTGCTGGGGGTGATTTTCGCTGACCTGATCAAGCATTACCTGTTCAACCCGATCACCGTGGCCACGGCCCTGGTGGTGGGCGGTGTGATCATGTTGTGGGCTGAACGTCGCCAACATGCGGTGCATGCGCAAACTGTCGACGAGATCACCTGGAAGGACGCGCTAAAGGTCGGCGTGGCGCAGTGCCTGGCCATGATCCCGGGCACTTCACGCTCCGGTGCAACGATCATCGGCGGCCTGTTGTTCGGCCTGTCGCGCAAGACCGCTACCGAGTTTTCGTTCTTCCTGGCCATGCCGACTATGGTCGGTGCTGCGCTGTACTCGGGCTACAAATACCGCGACCTGTTCCAGCCGGCGGACCTGCCGGTGTTCGCCATTGGCTTTGTCACCTCGTTCATCTTCGCGATGATTGCGGTCAAGGGCCTGCTCAAATTTATCGCCAACCACAGCTATGCGGCCTTTGCCTGGTACCGCATCGCGTTCGGCCTGGTGATCCTGGCGACCTGGCAATTCGGCTGGATCGACTGGACCGCCGTCAAACCATGAACATCCAGCACCCACGCCTGAAAGCGTTGCTCCTGGTGCTGCTGTGCGCGGCGCCGCTGCTGGGTTCGGCGCTGCTGTGGCAGCGCGGGGAGACCGTGATCCCGCTGGCGGCCTACGGCGTGGTCAGCGTGGTGGCGTTCTTTCTGTACTGGAGCGACAAGCGCAAGGCGCAGACCGAGGGCCGGCGCATCCCGGAAAACATCCTGCACGCCGTCGAGCTGGCGGGCGGTTGGCCGGGGGCGTTGATCGCGCAGCAGGTGTTCCGGCACAAGACGCGCAAGGTGTCCTACCAGGTGCTGTTCTGGGTGATCGTGCTGCTGCACCAGGTGTTCTGGCTGGACCAGCTGTTTCTCGGCGGCACGCTACTGTCAATCCTCTAGCACCAACCCGACCTGTGTGCGCTTGGGCAGCTTGCTCACCACCAGCTGGTGCGAGCGCTGCAACAAGCCACGCAGTTCCTCGGAACCGAGCGGGTAGGGCGTGTTCATGATGATCCACTGCGCACGTGCCAGGTACGGCGCCGGGTGGATGCCCGGGCGATCAACGTGGCCGAGGAACAGCGCCTTGTCGACCTTGAACGCCAGGGAGTCGCCGCGCAGGTTCTGCAACGCGAACATCTTGTTGCCGGCAATCGAGAACACCCGCACGCCGCCCCATTTGTAGTCCTCGCGCGCCCCTGGCAGGCTCAGGCAGAACGCCGCGACTTGTGCTTCGGTCATGCTCATAACAGACGGTCTCCGCAGCCTTTGAAGCCCTCTTCCATATAGTCGATCCAGGCGCGAATCGCCGGCAGCACGCCGCGCCGATGCGGGTACACGGCCTGCAGCCAGCCACCGGGTAACGACCATTGCGGCAACAGTTGCACCAGCCGGCCGTTGGCCAGTTCTTCTTCGCAATCCATCATCGGCAGCACCGTGAAGCCCACGCCCATGAGGGCGCTGGTCTTGCGTACGATGAAGTCTTCGATGCCCAGGCGAGCCTCCATGACCAGCTCATGGGCGTTGCCCTGGGGGTCGATGATGCGCTGGTGCACCATGCGGTCCGCCTCGAGTGCACCCATGATCGGCAATTGCCTGAGTTCTTCCAGGGTCTCTACCCGGCGGTCACGCAGGAGTGCCGGGCTGGCCACCAGCACAGTTTGCGCCCGGCGCAGGCGTTTGGTGACCAGCAGCGGGTCTTCGTCGCCTAACTCGCGTACGCGCAACGCCACGTCGATGCCTTCGGCCACCAGGTCGACGCGACGATTCACCAGCGTCATGTCCAACTGCACCAGCGGGTGCGCGGCGAGAAACCCGGCCACCAGTTCCGGCATGATCTGCTGAGCCAGCCCGACCGGGCACGTGACCCGTAGGCGCCCCCGGGGCTCGGTGGACATGCTGGCCACGGCCTCATCGGCCATTTCCGCCTCCACCAGCATTGCCTGGCAGTGGCGCAGGTAGCGTTCGCCGACGGCGGTCAGGGTCAGTTGCCGCGTGGTGCGTTGCAGCAGGCGTGCGCCCAGGCGCTCCTCCAGCTCGGCAATGCGCCGCGACAGCCGCGACTTGGGAATCCCCAATAAACGCCCGGCGGCGGCGAAACCGCCGGCTTCGACGACTTTGGCAAAGTAATAGAGGTCGTTAAGGTCTTGCATGCTGGGCCTATTGTCCTGTCAGTGGGACAATCTATCGCATTCCAGGTGACTTATCGACGATTGATTAGGTGCGTAGTATCACCACCATCTGATCGCCCCTGTCGATCCCACCTCGGAGACCCCACCATGAAACTGTTGCATATCGATTCCAGCATCCTCGGCGACAACTCGGCTTCCCGTCAGCTCAGCGCCGGCGTGGTCAAGGCATGGCAAGCCGCCGAGCCGGGCGTGGAAGTGACTTACCGTGACCTGGCCAGCGAAGGGATCAATCATTTTTCCGGCGCGACCCTGAGCGCATTGGGCACCGCTGCTGAACTGCGCAATGCCGCGCAAAAGCATGAAGCCGAACTGAGCGCATCGTCGCTGGCTGAGTTCCTCGCCGCCGACGCCGTGGTGGTCGGCGCGCCGATGTACAACTTCACCATCCCGACCCAGCTCAAAGCCTGGATCGACCGTATCGCCGTCGCCGGCCAGACCTTCCGCTACACCGAAACCGGTCCCGAAGGCCTGTGCGGCAACAAGAAAGTCATCATTGTCTCCACTGCCGGCGGCCTGCATGCCGGCCAGGCATCCGGTGCCGCCCATGAAGGCTACCTGAAGCTGCTGTTTGGCTTCTTCGGCATCACCGATATCGAAATCGTACGCGCCGAAGGACTGGCCTACAGCGACGAAATGCGCAGCAAAGCGTTGAGCGACGCCAACGTGCGGATCAGCGAGCAATTGTTCGCCGCCGCGTAAGGCTTGTGTAAATGTTCGCCTCGCCCTGTTTCAATCTGAAGCCGAGCGCCTAAACTCTGTATTCTGATCGCCTGAGCGCGAGCGGAGTACGGAGTTTTTCCATTTATGGCCCAGGTTATGCAGCTTGGGTTCAATACCCGGGAATTTTTAGACGGCCTGCCGGTTCTCATGCAGCAAAGGTGGACATCCCCATGATGCGTCTCTGTGCTGTTTTGGTTCTTTCCCTGTGCGGCGGCCTGCTTTCAGTGCACGCCGCGCCTGCGCCGCACCCGCATTGGAGTGTGGGCTTTCATCGCATGAGCATTCTCGACCCGCTGGATTCGCAGCCGATGAAGGCCATTGCGTTTTACCCTTCCACCGACGCCGAACACACCACGGCGCTGGGCCCCTACCATGTGGCGGCTGGCGAAGACGCCAAGGTTGCCATCGGCCGTTTCCCGATGCTGATGTTGTCTCATGGCAATACCGGCACACCGCTGGCCCTGCATGATCTGGCCACCTCGCTGGCGCGCAAGGGCTTTGTGGTGGTGGCAGTGCTGCACCCCGGCGACAACTACCAGGACCACAGCCGCCTGGGCACCGTGAGCAATTTGTATGGTCGCCCAATCCAGATTTCACAGGCCATCACTGCGGCGTTGAACGACCCGATGCTGTCGCCCTTCGTCGACATCGACCAGGTGGGCGTGATCGGCTATTCGGCCGGCGGCGAAACCGCGTTGATCCTGGCGGGTGCCAAACCGGATTTCGAGCGCCTGCGCCGCTATTGCCAGCAGCGCCCGGAGGACCGTGACGCCTGCACCACCAAGGGCGAACTGGTGGTCGACCGTGACGACTTGCAGCCCCAGGCTGATCCGCGCATCCATGCGCTGATGCTGATGGCGCCGCTGAGCCTGATGTTCGGTCGCCATACCCTGGCCGACGTGCACGTACCGGTGCTGCTCTACAGCGGCGATGGCGACCAGTTGGTGGCCGTGGACAAAAACGCCGCCGCTTTGGCGCGCAAACTGCCGCAGCCGCCGGACTTCAAACTGCTGGCCGGGGCAGGGCACTTCGTGTTCATGGCACCGTGTGACAGCGATCAATTGGCGACGATGCCGGCCATCTGTACCGATGCCGATGGCGTCGACCGTGAGGGCATCCACCGCGACCTGGTCTCCGAGGCCGGGCGCTTTTTCAGTCACACCCTCGGCGAGGCGACCCGCGCCGGGCTGCAGACCGCTGATCAGTAAGCGCGACGCTTGAGCTGCACGGTCAGTACCAGCGCGGTCACTGACAGCAGCGCCGCGCAGAAGAAGATCCAGTCGTAGCCGAGGTTCAGTGCCACGGCGCCCATCAACGGCCCGGCAATCGCCAGGGACAGGTCGAAAAACACCGCAAACGCACTCAGCCCGGCGCCCCGGCTGCTGTCCGGCACGCGCTTGATGGCTTCCACGCCAAGCGCCGGGTAGACCAGTGACAAACCGACGCCGGCCAACCCTGCGCCAATCAACGCCACGCCGGTCGACGGCGCCAACCACAGCAGCGCGAGGCCCAGGGTTTCGATGACCATGCAGGCGATGGCGGCGGTAAAACCACCGACGCGGCTGATGGCGGAAATAAACACCAGGCGCGACAGAATGAAACACGCGCCGAACACCGTCAGGCAGTACGCCGCGCCGGTCCAGCCGCGATTCAGGTAATACAGTGTGATAAACGTGGTCAGCGTGCCGTAGCCAATCGAGGCCAGGCACAGGCTGGTGCCATACGGTGCAATATGGCCGAACACCGCCCAGAACGGCAGGCGCTTGCCGCGCACCACCGGTACCGAAGGCTTATTGCGGATCAGCACCAGGCCCAGCGCGGCCAACCCCGCCAGCGCCAGGCCCAGGCTGGCGAAGCCGTAATCGGCCACCATCACCACCCCCAGCGGCGCGCCAATGGCAATTGCGCCGTAGGAGGCGATGCCGTTCCAGGAGATCGAGCGGGCCGTATGCTCGGAACCGACCGCGCCCATGCACCAACTGATGGTCCCGACGCCAATCAAACCCTGGGCCACACCCAGCAGCAGCCGACCGGCGATCAGGATAGCCAGGCTCAGCGCCGGCAAGTGCTCAAGCAGGACGGCGATGAACGTCAGCACGCCACTGATCAGGATACCGGCCAGGCCCAGCACAATCGCACGCTTGGTGCCGACATTGTCCGACATGCGCCCGGCCATCGGCCGACTGAGCAAGGTGGCCAGGTACTGCGATCCGATGGTCACGCCGGCAACGACTGCGCTGTAGCCCAGATGCTCGTGCACATAGCCTGGAATCACCGCAATCGGCAGGCCGATGCAGATAAACGCGATAAAGGTGTAGAAGACGATGGAGACGATCTGCAGGGTGATCGACAGGGAGGAGGGGGCGGCGGGCATGAATAGTCAATCGCTGGCGGGCAGTAGAAGCATCATGGCATATTCCGCACGACTGTAGGAGCGAGCTTGCTCGCGAAGAACGTCAACGATAACGCGGGTTGCCTGATTCTGCGCGGTGCTCTGAGGTTTTTCGCGAGCAAGCTCGCTCCTACAGGAGTGTGCATGCAAAAAAGCCCTGTCACAGGAACAGGGCTTTTTCTTGCAGCTTCCAGCTACGTGCTGTTCTTAGAACACCACACCCTGGCTGCGCAGGTAGTCGTCATAGGTGCCGCTGAAGTCGATCACGCCGCTGGCGCTCAACTCGATGATACGGGTGGCCAGGGACGATACGAACTCACGGTCATGGCTGACGAAGATCAGCGTACCCGGATAGTTCTCCAGCGCCAGGTTCAGCGCTTCGATGGATTCCATGTCCAAGTGGTTGGTCGGTTCGTCCATGATCAGCACGTTCGGCTTTTGCAGGATCAGCTTGCCGAACAGCATGCGGCCTTGTTCACCACCGGAGATCACTTTTACCGACTTCTGGATTTCATCGTTGGAGAACAGCATGCGGCCCAATGTGCCACGAATCATCTGCTCGCCCTGGGTCCACTGGCCCATCCAGTCGAACAGGGTGACGTCGTCTTCGAAGTCATGGGCGTGGTCCTGGGCGTAGTAACCCAGTTCAGCGGCGTCGGTCCACTTGATGCTGCCGGCGTCCGGGGTCAGTTCGTTGACCAGGGTGCGCAGCAGGGTCGTCTTGCCGATACCGTTCGGGCCGATGATCGCCACGCGCTCGCCGGCTTCAACCTGGAAGCTGAAGTCCTTGAACAACGGCTTGCCGTCAAAACCCTTGGCCATCTTCTCGACCATGACCGCCTGACGGTGCAGCTTTTTGTTCTGTTCGAAACGGATGAACGGGCTCACGCGGCTTGACGGCTTGACCTCGGCCAGTTGGATCTTGTCGATCGCCTTGGCACGGGAAGTGGCCTGCTTGGCTTTCGAGGCGTTGGCCGAGAAGCGGCTGACGAAGGATTGCAGCTCGGAGATCTGCGCCTTCTTCTTGGCGTTGTCCGACAGCAGTTGCTCGCGGGACTGGGTCGCCACGGTCATGTATTCGTCGTAGTTGCCCGGGAACAGGCGCAGCTCGCCGTAGTCCAGGTCAGCCATGTGGGTGCACACGCTGTTCAGGAAGTGACGGTCGTGAGAGATGATGATCATCAGGCTGGAGCGCTGGGTGAGGATGTTTTCCAGCCAGCGAATGGTGTTGATGTCCAGGTGGTTGGTCGGTTCGTCGAGCAACAGCACTTCCGGATCGGAGAACAGCGCCTGGGCCAGCAATACACGCAGCTTCCAGCCGGGCGACACTTCGCTCATCGGGCCGAAATGCTGTTCCAGTGGAATACCCAGGCCCAGCAGCAGCTCGCCGGCACGGGATTCGGCGGTGTAGCCGTCCATCTCGGCGAACTCGGTTTCCAGCTCGGCCACGGCCATGCCGTCTTCTTCGCTCATTTCCGGCAGCGAGTAGATGCGGTCACGCTCGGCCTTGACCCTCCACAGCTCTTCGTGGCCCATGATCACGGTGTCGAGCACGGTGAATTGTTCGTAGGCGAACTGGTCCTGGCGCAGCTTGCCCAAGCGCACATTCGGCTCCAGCATGACCTGGCCGCCGGACGGCTCGAGGTCGCCGCCGAGGATTTTCATGAAGGTCGACTTGCCGCAACCGTTGGCACCGATCAAACCATAGCGGTTGCCGGCGCCGAACTTGACCGAGACGTTCTCGAAGAGCGGCTTGGCGCCGAACTGCATGGTGATGTTAGCTGTGGAGATCAATTACTTTACCTATCAATGGGTTGCGAGCGTGACGGCAGGTGCCTTCAGGCATGCGTCAACAGCGACATCAAGGCGCGAAACCCGGTCGCTGAACGGAAAATTTGGGATGTGTGTTGGAATTTGGCGCGCATTGTCGCATATGTCAGGCGACAGTTGTATGGCCAGCGAAGGTTGGTTTAGCCAATGTCTCCGGCATGGCCAGCCATAGCAGTAGCAATGCGGCGGCGGCCACCCCGGCCAGGGTCAGGAAGGCGGCGTTGTAGCCGGCCATTTGCACCACGAAGCCGGCCAGACTGCTGCTCAGTGCCGCGCCCAGGCCAAACACGGTCGACAGCGCGCCGAGGCTGACGTTGAAGCGGCCGGTGCCTTGGGTCAGGTCCTTGACGATCACCGGGAACAGCGCGCCGAAAATGCCCGCGCCGATGCCATCGAGCATCTGCACGGCAACCAGCCAATAGGGGTCGTTGGACAAGGTGTAGAGCACGCCGCGCAGCGGCAGGATCATGAATCCGGCCAGCAGCAGCGGCTTGCGCCCCCACACATCGGCCTTGATCCCCACCAGCATCGCCGTCGGCACCATCACCAATTGCGCCGCGACGATGCAGGCCGAGGTCAACGGCGTGGCCATCTGCAGGTTGATCTGCGACAGCTTCTGGCTGACCAGCGGCAGCATCGCGGCATTGGCCAGGTGAAACAGCGCGCAGCAAATGGCGAACAGCAGCAGCGGACGGTTGGCGAGCAGGACGCGCAGGCCCGAGGGCTGCTCATGGTCGGTGTGGTGAGCCGGGTCGAAGCCACGGGCCACCTCGTGGTCGATCGCCTTGGCCGGGACGCAACTGACGGCGACGACACTGGCGACGGCCATAAACGCCATCAGGTAGAACACCACCACCGGTCCGAACAGATACGCCAGGCCGCCGGCCAGCAATGCCGCGACGGCGTTGCCGGCGTGATTGAAGGTTTCGTTGCGCCCGGTACGCCGGGTAAACGCGCGCGGGCCGGTGATGCCCAGGGAAATCGCGGAAATCGCCGGGGCGAACACCGAGGCGGCGATGGCGCTGGCGGCCTGGGTCAGCGCCACCCAGCCAAATGAACTGACGAAGGGCAGCATCAGGCAACTGAGCGTGACCAGCAGCGCGGCAATCGCAATCACCGCGCGTTTGCTGCGGGTACGGTCGATCAACGCACCCGCCGGGCCCTGGGTGAGCAACGCGGCGACCCCGGCCAGGGTCATGACCACGCCGATACTGGCCGGGTCCCATTGGTGTACTGCGAGCAGGTAAATCGCCAGGTACGGCCCCAGGCCGTCGCGTACATCCGCGAGGAAGAAATTCAGGCTGTCCAGGGACAAGGCAGTGCGCAGGTCTGAGTGATGGGCCACGATGCTATCTTCCAGAGCGCCGTCCGGGGCTGGACATGCGTTGGGGTAATGACCTGCACGCCGGGTAATTAGTTCGCGGTCGCCAGGCAATTTCAGGCGCAAAAAAAAGCCCGCAAGCAGAGGCGGGCCAAGGGATTCACTGGAGTAGGTAGGCTTCACCCTATAGGTCGCAAAGTGAAGGCCTTGTGAAAATGCTGTGATCAATCCGCGAAAGCAGGCCGTTCATGCCCTGCGCACGAAGGTGCGCATGGTCTGCCCCGGGCCCGTGCTGAATACGGTGGGCCGGGGCATGCCTGCATCGGCGGCGATAAACACAAAATGATCGCCGTCCAGGTGATAGCTGGCCGGTAACGACTTGCCGGCGTCCGCGCCGATGGCGTCCACCCAGGTAATGCTTTTAGGCGTGGTGTCGGCGTCCAGCACAAAACGGCCCGCCAACAGGGTTTCCCCCTCGACGGTGACGACTTCGAATGTATCGGCACTGATGGTGGTAATTGCACCTGGCGCGCTATGTGCATCTGGCGGGTTGAGCACGCCATTGTCTTCCAGAGCGATTTGCTCCCAGGCACCTTGGAGGGCGCGATAGTCCGTGGCTGAAGAGGATGGCATGCAACTTCCTTTTGCTGAGGGGAGAGGCGGGCAATTGTATCGGCAATGTAACAACACTGCGGATAACGAGATTTTTTTCTTTATGCGACAGCTATTTGACAGCTTTTTCATGTTGGATTGACTACGCTTATAGCGTGATAAGTCCCACATAAAAATATCTTCGTGACTACACGTCGGCATAAAGCAGAAATAATCCCTAAAGCCGTGGGATTTTTCGTCAGCCTAAGTGGTCAGACTGCCATTGGTCGGCCGTGTTCAGGGCGTTGTCCCTGACTTGAAGCCGCTAGGGCTTCCGCTAAGTGATGGCCTTTTAGTATTAAATTAAGGTGTTCTTATTTTGAATCGAAGTTCCTCGCTCACGCCCGCTGTAGCGTCTGATGAAATGGATCTGTTTGAATTGTTCAATGCCATATGGCGGCAGAAGAAGCTGATCGTGGGGTGTACGGTTCTGGCGGGGATCCTGGGGGCGGGGTATGCCTTTCTGGCACCCAAGACCTTTGAAGTCAGCAGTGTGCTGCGGCCTGCGGCGATCAATGAACTGGACGCACTGAACCGCTCCGAAGTGTATAAATTGCCGCCCGCTGATGCGTTGCTCAAAGTAGGCGCGCAGTTGGACTCCTACGAGGCGCGCCTGGGCTTCTTCAAGGACCATGAGGAGTTGTTCAAGGCGTTCAAGAAGCCAGGGCAAACCCTGGAGCAGAGTTTTGAAGACTTCAATCGCAACTCGGTCAATCTGATCCTGCCGGACCCGAAGAAGGCCGATTCGCTGAGCAACTACATTCGCCTGGAATTGCAGTATCCGACCGATGTCGACGGGGTGAAAATCCTCAACGGCTTTGTTGACTACGCCATTGCCGCAGAGCGTCAGCAGGTGGGGGCCGACCTCAAGGTCATCGTGAACAACCGCCTCAATGAGCTCAAGGGCAAGATCGACGCGGCCCGTGCCAACTACGACACCGACAAGGAATCGAAGATCGCCAAGCTGCTCGAAGCCGACCGGCTCAAGCGCGCCCAATTGGAAGATGAGCTCAGCGCCCTGCGCCTGCAGATGAAAATGGAACGGACCAACCGCCTGGCGGAATTGGCTGAAGCCATCGGCATCGCCCAGTCCATGGGCATCAGGACACCGACCACGCCATCGTCGATGGCCGACGCCACGCGAACCGGCTCAAGCCAGGTGATGCGCACCGAGGTCAACAATCAGAAGATTCCGTTGTACTTCATGGGTACCGAGGCGCTGGAGGCCGAGCGCGCCTCGCTGCAAAAGCGCACCAGCGATGACTTCACCAACCCGCGTATTGCCGAAATTGGCAAGGAACTGCGGTTGCTGGACGCCAACCGCGAAGTTGAAGTGCTGCGCAAACGTGGCAATGAAGACATTTTCCTCCAGGACGTAGAACCGCTGCGCGCCGAAATCGCCAGGCTGCGTGGTTTGAACATCGACATGAGCAACCTGAAACTGGTGACGATCGACCGCCGCGCCCAGGAGCCGCTGTCACCGGTCAAACCGAAAAAAGCCCTGGTCATTGCATTGAGCGTGGTGGGCGGTTTGCTGCTGGGCCTGGTGATCGCGCTGGTCCGCCACCTGGTGTTGACCCGACGCGAAGTCGTGCCGTTCTCGGCATTGGAAGACAGCAGTTTTTCCCGCCGTGAGCGTAAGGACGATCAACTGTAAGCCGTCGCACCGCCCTCTAGTGGGCGGGTCTTGCGGCCCGCCCGCTCATCCCCCCAGCACACTTCATAGACAGCTTTTCACAATTCTTAGTTAACCTTTGGTTACAAAGTATGGCTAAATAACCGCCAATGGTCACACATCGCATGGTCCTCCAGCCGGTCGTGTCACCTGTATGTGAATTGTGATTTCAGGTGCTGCTTATCCATCCTCGGCCGTTGTGGGCACGCAGGAGCAGCCTGTTCTCTCCCTGACGTGTGACGAATCCCTTGAAACTCATCATTGTTGCTCTCTACGTTGCCTCCATCGCGTATGTACACCTGCGTGGCCGGGTGCGACACAAGCTGGGCCGCCAGCTCAGCGATCATTCGACATTCCTGGCGCCGATCAACTGCTTCCTGTACCTGTTCTCCAAGCAACCCAGCCGCCCGTTTCTGTCGCCCAGCGACTTTGCGGACCTGCGCCCGTTGCAGGAGCACTGGGAAGAGATTCGCCAGGAAGGCCAGAACCTGATGCGCGCCGGGGAAATCAAGCGTTCGCAGCAGTACAACGATGTGGGTTTCAATTCGTTCTTCAAGTCCGGCTGGAAGCGCTTCTACCTCAAATGGTACGGCGACAGTCATCCCTCAGCGATGAAACTGTGCCCGCGCACCACCGAACTGGTGCAAAGCATCGGCTCGATCAAGGCCGCGATGTTCGCCGAGCTGCCGCCGGGCTCCAAGCTCGTGCGTCACCGTGACCCTTACGCGGGTTCCTACCGTTATCACCTGGGGCTGGATACGCCGAACGATCCGGGCTGCTATATCAATGTGGACGGTGAAAGCTATTACTGGCGCGACGGCGAAGCGGTGATGTTTGACGAGACCTACATTCACTATGCCGAGAACACCACGTCGCATAACCGCATCATTCTGTTCTGCGACATCGAACGGCCGATGAAATACCGCTGGGCGGCCGCATTCAACCGCTGGTTCAGCCGCAATGTGATGGCCGCTGCGGGGTCGCCCAACGACGAGGGCGACAAGACCGGCGCACTCAATCGTGCCTTTACCCGCCTGTACAAAATCAGGTTGCGTGGCAAGGAGCTCAAAAAGCGCAATCGCACGCGCTATTACCTGGAAAAATGGGCAATCTTCGCCGCGTTGGCGCTGATCTTCATCCTGATCTGATCTGAGTGCGCGCGAATCACTTCGGTGGCTTCGCGCCCAGCTTGTCCCACATCCGCTTGCTGATCTTCTGACGATTGGCATAGCCGGCCCAAGGGTCATCCTTCAAATCGCGCAACCGTTCGTGCAGATTGGCCACTGTCCATTGCTGGGCGCCGCGCAAGTCATTGAGTTCATCCCGACTGACGGGCACCGACACCGGCAGTCCCGGACGTGCCCGCACGGAATAAGCCGCCACCGTGCTGGCGCCGCGGGCGTTGCGCAGGTAATCGATGAAGATTTTGCCCACGCGGTTCTTCGGGCCGCTGGTGGCGGTAAAGCGCTCCGGCAGTTGCCGGGTCATGAATTGAGCGATGGCTTTGGCAAACGCTTTGACCGTGTCCCAGTTATCCCGTCGCGCCAACGGTACGATCAGGTGAAAGCCTTTGCCACCGCTGGTTTTGACGAAGGCCTGCAAACCTATTTCATCCAGTACCGACAGCGTCAACTGCGCCGCTTCCAGCATGGACTTCCAGGGCAGCGCGGGGTCCGGGTCGAGGTCAAGGACGAACAGGTCGGGGGTTTCGATCTTGTCTGTGGTCGCGCCCCAGGTGTGCAGCTCAACCGTGCCCATTTGCACCGCGCCGATCAGGGCATCGGCGCTGTCTATTTCCATCAGGCGGGCATGGCCGGGGTCCAGTGCCTGGTCCAACTGCTTGATGTGCGGGATGGTCATGCGCTCGGAATGCTTCTGGAAGAACTGTTCGCCTTCGATGCCCTCCGGCGCCCTGAGCAGCGAGACGGGCCGGTTGCGCAGGAAGGGCAGGATGGATGCGCTGATATCGGCGTAGAACTGCGCCAGTGCCTGCTTTTGCGTGCCGCTCTGCGTGTCGATGACACGATCAGGGTGGGTGATTTTCATGGCTTTTACGGTTTTCACCGCCTTCTCGGGCTTTTTCGCCTTTGGCGCCGTCACCGATGTGGCCGTACGCGGCTGTTCATGAATGATCTGCTCAGCGGGCTTGTCGGTGCGCATGCCCACAAATGCAGCCTGGCGCACCAGGCCTTCCCGGGTCCATTGCGCAAATTGCACTTCACCGACCAGGCGCGGCTCAACCCAGTGCACGCCGCGCGCCTGGGCGCTGGTCAGCGGTTTTTGCAGCGGCGAGTCCGTGCGCTCCAGCGGGGTGAGTTGGGCGTAGATGGCTTTAAGCGACGCCTGGTCGAAACCGGTGCCCACACGCCCGGCATACACCAGCCCGGCGTCGTCGTTGACCGCCAGCAGCAGCGCACCAAACCCGGTGCGCGAGCCTTTGGGGCGGGTATAGCCGACAATCACGAACTCCTGGCGCAACCGGCATTTGAGCTTGATCCAGTCGGCACTGCGGCTGGACACATAAGGGCTGCCGGCGCGCTTGCCGATCACACCCTCCAGGGCCAGGTCGCAGGCGCTTTGGAAAATGTCGCGGTGGTCGGCGGCAAAGGCTTCGGAGAAACGCAGCAGCTTGCTCTTGCTGGCGGACAGGGCGGATTCAAGTGCCGCGCGACGGCTTTCGAGCGGTTCCTCGCGCTGATCGCGGCCGTCAAGAAACGGCGCATCGAACAGGTAGTAAACGATGTCGAGGCTGCGACCGATGTCGAAGGCATTCTGCAAGGCCTGGAAATCCGGCAAGCCGTCGTCGTTGAGACTGACCACTTCGCCATCCAGCCAACTGTCCTTGAGTTTGAGCGCTTGCAAGGCTTTGGCCTGGCGCGGCAGGCGCTCGGTCCAGTCGTGGCCGTTGCGGGTGAACAGGCGTACCTCACCTTTGAGGATGCGCGTCAGGATGCGGTAACCGTCGAATTTGATCTCGTAGTGCCAGTCACCTTCGGGGGCCCGATCGACCAGGGTTGCCAGTTGCGGGGAGAATGCCTCGGGCACGGCGGTTGCCGCCTTGCGCGTGCTCGCCTTGGGCGCCGCTTTGGGTTTCGCTGGCGTATTGGTCTTGGCCTTGGGTTTACCGACCACCGCATCGCTGAGCACGCTGGCGGGTTGGGCCGCGACGATATCGTACTCAGCCGAGGGACGCGCCTGTTGGTCCTTTTCCTTGATCAGCAGCCATTGTTCCTTATCACCGCTGCCTTTGAGCCGGGTGCGCACCAAGGTCCAATCGCCCGTGAGTTTTTCGCCGACCAGGCCGAATTTCAGTTTGCCGGCGGCATAGGCCTTGTGCGGATCGTCATGGGGTTGCCAGATGCCGCGGTCCCACACGATGACATCGCCTGCGCCATATTGCCCGGCGGGAATGCTGCCTTCAAAGCCGCCATAACTCAGGGGATGGTCCTCGACGTGCACCGCCAGGCGTTTCTGGCTCGGGTCCAGGCTGGGTCCCTTGGGCACGGCCCAGCTCAACAGCACACCGTCCAGTTCCAGGCGAAAGTCGTAGTGCAGGTTGCGCGCAGCATGCTTCTGAATCACAAAGCTCAGGGCCGACGCGTTGCGCTTGCCGGCCGGTGACTCGCCGGCCGGCTCGGCGGTAATCTCGAAGTCGCGTTTGCGGTTGTACTCGCCCAGGGGCTTTGCCATGTCGTTCTCCAGCCAATGGCAGGCTCAAGAGGCCTTTTTGTTGGACTTTTTCGCTGCGGGTTTTTTCGCCGCAGGTTTGCCCGCCAGGCTGCGCTTGAGCAGTTCGGTCAGGTCGATCACATCGGCGGATTTGCGCTCTTCGCTGCCTTCGGTCGATTCGACGTCTTCGATCTTGCCGGCCTTGGCCTTCTTCTCCACCAGCGCCATGATCTTTTCCTGGAAGCTGTCGCGGTATTCCTCGGGTTGCCAGTCTGCGCTCATGTCTTGCACCAGACGCTTGGCCATGTCCAACTCACCCTTGGCCAGGGTCGGCTTGATCACGTCGCTGCCCAATTCCAGTTCATCCAGGCTGCGCACTTCGGCGGGCCAGCGCAGCATCACCAGCACCAGCGCCGACTCCAGCGGCATCAGTGCGGCCAGGTGTTGCTTGGTGTGCAACACCACATTGGCCAGGGCGACTTTGCCGGTTTTTTTCAAGGTCTCGCGCAGCAGCGCATAGACCTTGCCGCCGCGCTTGTCCGGGGCCAGGAAGTAGGGCGTGTCGATGTTCTGCAGGGGAATCTGGTCGCTGGCGACAAAGGCGATGATTTCGATGGTCTGGGTCGACTTCGGGTGGGCCGAGCGGATTTCCTCTTCGCTGAGCACCACGTAGCGGCCCTTTTCATACGCCACGCCCTTGACGATATTCTCCTTGTTGATCTCTTTTCCGGTCGCCTTGTTGATGCGCTTGTAGCCCACCGGGTCCATGCTGCGTTTATCCAGCCAGTCGAAATCAACGCCTTGGGAGGATGTCGCCGACACCAGCGAGACCGGGATGTGAACCAGACCGAAGCTGATGGCGCCTTTCCAGATTGCCCGGGGCATAGATACCTCTCCTTCAAAGAATAAGCCTGTGTTCTGGTGACTCATGGGCCCGGGCAAAAGTTTCGGCGGCTGGATGCTCGGACAGATCCTGTTACACCTGATGAGAAACAATTTAATGTCGCCAGCCGAACCCCTGGGGTAGCGTGTTATCGAAAGCACGAGCACTACTCGACATAGCACTACTCGACATAGAGAGGCATCGTCATGAACAGTTGTAGGCGTTTTCTGGCCCTGCTGGCATTGGGGCTGGTCCTGGCCCCCGTGGTCCAGGCGCAAACCCTGCCGGGCCAATACGATTCCAACAACAGCCCCATTCATCGGGCCAACCCCAACAGCATGCAGGGCACCCAGCCCAATGCGCCGGCCGTTCGCGGTATCCAGACCGCCCCGAGCAACCCTCGGCCTACGGTGGAAAACGGCGGTATCGGCAATCGCTATCCCAAGCGCGACACCGCGCCCAGTCGCCCGACCACCGAAACCCAAGCGCCCACCTATGATGCCAACGGCAATCGCCGGTAAGGACTCGTCTTATGTTTCTACGCAAAACCCTGCTAGCCGCCCTGTGCGCAACCACGCTGCTGCCATTGGCAGTGGCTCAAGCCGCCGAGGGCCGACAGTTTCCCAGTGAGCAAGGCAGCATCACGGCGACGCCGGTCGCCAAGGGCCTGCATCATCCCTGGGCGGTGGCTTTCCTGCCGGACAGGCAAGGCTTCCTGGTGACCGAGCTTCCCGGCCAGCTGCGTTTCGTCAGCCAGGACGGCAAGCTTTCCGCGCCGTTGACGGGCGTGCCGCAGGTGTGGGCCAAGGGGCAGGGCGGTTTGCTTGACGTGGTGCTGTCGCCCGACTTCAAGCAAGACCGCCTGGTCTACCTGTCGTACGCCGAAGGTGGCGGCAAGGATGGCAAGGCCGGGACTGCCGTGGGGCGAGGGCGCCTGGCCGATGACTTGAGTGGCTTGAAGGACTTTACGGTGATTCTGCGCCAGGAGCCCAAGCTGTCCACCGGCAATCACTTTGGTTCGCGCCTGGCGTTTGACCGTGACGGCTACCTGTTCGTGACGTTGGGCGAAAACAACGACCGGCCCACTGCCCAGGACCTGGACAAGCTGCAAGGCAAGGTCGTGCGCATCTACCCGGACGGCCGCGTGCCCGACGACAACCCGTTTGTCGGCCAGCCCGGGGTACGCCCCGAAATCTGGTCCTACGGCCAGCGCAACCCGCAGGGCCTGGCGCTGAACCCGTGGAGCGGGACGATCTGGGAAAACGAACACGGGCCACGTGGTGGGGATGAAATCAACATCATCGAGCGCGGCAAGAACTACGGTTGGCCGTTGGCCACGCATGGCATCAACTATTCGCTTGCGCCGATTCCCGAGGCCAAGGGCAAGACCGCCGAAGGCACCGTAGCGCCGCACCATGTGTGGGAGAAGTCACCGGGGATCAGTGGCATGGCGTTCTACGACGCCGATCGATTCAAGGCCTGGCAGCACAACGTGTTTATCGGCGCATTGGCCAGCCAGGAGCTGATTCGGTTGCAGTTCGAGGGTGACAAGGTTGTGCATGAGGAGCGTTTGCTCGGTGATTTGAAAGCGCGCATTCGTGACGTGCGGCAGGGGCCGGACGGCTTTCTGTATGTGCTGACGGATGAAGATGATGGCGTGCTGTACCGCGTCGGGCTGAATCAGGACTAGGCAGATATAGCTGACGAATGTGGGAGGGGGCTTGCCCCCGATGGCGGCCTCTGGGCCGACCAGGATGTTGGATCAGATCGAGTACA
>NZ_CVTO01000116.1:43729-62398 GCF_900004715.1 Pseudomonas sp. 24 E 13 | reverse complement strand
TGCGTTCGGCCAGCGTGGTTTAACGGGGCGCCTGAGATCAAAAGCAGATCAAGATCAAGAGCGACTCGCTGCGCATCGTGGTTACGGTTGGGCGCTAGAGAGTTGTGTAGATACCTATGCTCATCGGGGGCAAGCCCCCTCCCACAGGTTACAGGCCCAATTCCGACAACCCCGGATGATCATCCGGACGCCGCCCCAACGGCCAGTGGAACTTGCGTTCGCTTGCCTTGATCGGCAGGTCGTTGATGCACGCAAAGCGGTTGGCCATCAGGCCGTTCTCATCGAATTCCCAATTCTCGTTACCGTATGAACGAAACCAGTTGCCGGAGTCATCGTGCCATTCGTAGGCATAGCGCACGGCAATGCGATTGTCGGTAAACGCCCATAACTCCTTGATCAATCGATAGTCCAGTTCCCTGGCCCATTTGCGCGTGAGAAAACCCTCGGCTTGTTCGCGGTTGTGGACAAACTCGGCGCGGTTGCGCCATTGGGTGTCCAGCGTATACGCCAGTGAAACCCGATGCGGGTCGCGGGAGTTCCAGCCGTCTTCGGCCAGGCGCACTTTTTCGATGGCCGATTCGCGGGTAAAGGGCGGCAGTGGCGGGCGTACTTCTGCGTCAGTGGACATAGAGCAACTCCTGAAAACAATACAGTGGATCGAAAGTTGCCAGGCGTGCGGTTCAAAGTGCCAATAATGTTCGTGCCATATCCTGCGCATTATCGGCAGCCGTTGAATCACCCATCACCAGGGCAACGGTAATGGCGCCATCAATCAGGATCAGCAGTTGTGCGGCCTGCCGCTCCGGGTCGGGGGTGCCATGTGCGTGACATAACTCGAGTGCGTACTCGAACAGTTTGCGTTTGTGAGCCTTGGCCAACAGGCGTACCGGGTCTTGCGCGTTGCCGGTCTCGCCACTGGTATTGATAAAGGCGCAGCCACGGAAATCCGCCGAGCCGAACCAGCTTTTCAATGCGCTGAACAGCGCCAGCAGGCGCTCGCCACTGTCGTTGCTGCGCTCCACGTGCGTGCGCAGCCAGTGCATCCAGCGTTCGTCGCGGCGCTGCAGGGCGGCAATCACCAGTTCATCCTTGTTGGCGAAATAGCGGTAGATGCTCTTTCTCGAGACGCCGGCCGTTTTCACCAGCAAGTCCATACCGGTGGCCGCGATGCCATGGCGATAAATCAGCTTCTCGGTAACGTCGAGAATGATGTCGCGTGTTTCATTAGAGGTCATATCGTTCATGACTTGAACAGTAGAACGATCGTTCTTCTTGGTCAAGGAGCTTTTTCGGTTAGCGCTGACGAGACCTGAGCATCCTCATGGTGTAAGCTTTGGGCCTCTTCGGATTCGACCCTTTGCGAGCCTTATGCCGTCGTTCTTCAAACGCTCCCTGTTGCCCAAACTGCGCGGTTTCCCAGTGTCCACCGAGGCCATCGAGGTGCTGTCTGGCGCCGATGCCTATCGGCGTTGCCTGCTGGAGAAAATTCCGCAGGCCACCCGGCGCATCTACATCGTTGCGTTGTACTTGCAGCAGGATGAAGCGGGGCAGGAGATCTACGACGCACTGCACGCCGCCAAGGCCGCACGGCCGGAGCTGGACATCGTGGTGATGGTCGACTGGCTGCGCGCCCAGCGTGGGCTGATTGGCGCCGGCAAGCAGCCGGGCAACAGCGCCTGGTACCAGGCCATGACCCAGAGCCATACCACTGAAGTGCCGGTGTACGGCGTGCCGGTGCAAACCCGTGAGTTGTTCGGCGTATTGCACCTCAAGGGCTTCGTGATCGACGACACGGTGTTGTACAGCGGCGCCAGCCTGAACAATGTGTACCTGCACAAGTTCGACAAGTACCGCTTCGACCGTTATCACCTGATCCACAGCCAGCCGCTGGCCGATTCCATGCAGCACCTGGTGGAGCATGGCCTGGTGGCGTCCAAGGCGGTGCATCGCCTCGACCTGCCCAACCCGCCCACCACCCGCAGCCTGCGCAACGACATCGGTGACCTGCGCAGCCGCCTCAAGCACGCGACGTACGACACCAGCGCCGGGCAGTTGCCCAACGGGCACTTGCAGGTCAGCCCGCTGCTCGGTGTGGGCAAGAACAACCCGCTCAGCCGGGTAATCCTGGAACTGATCGCCAGCGCCCAGCAGCAACTGACGATCTGCACGCCGTATTTCAACCTGCCGCTGCCGGTGACTCGAGAGATCAACCGGGCCCTGGCGCGCGGCGTGAAGATCGACATCATCGTCGGCGACAAGACCGCCAACGACTTCTACATTCCGCCCAGCGAACCTTTCAAGGTGATCGCAGCCTTGCCTTATCTGTATGAGATCAGCCTGCGTCGCTTTGCCAAGCGCCACCAGCCGATGATCGACAGCGGCCAGTTGAACCTGCACCTGTGGCGTGACGGTGACCACAGCTACCACCTCAAGGGCATGTGGGTCGACGAGCGTTACACCTTGCTGACCGGCAACAACCTCAACCCGAGGGCTTTTCGGCTCGACCTGGAAAACGCCTTGCTGATCGACGACCCCAAGGGCGAATGGCTGGCGCCGCGAGCGCAGGAGCTGGCGCATATTTTCCAGCACGCCACGCGCATTGCCGGTTACCAGCAATTGCAGACGCTGGTGGATTATCCGGCGGCGGTGGGCAAGTTCCTGCGGCGGGTGAGCAGGGTGCGTATCGAGCGGTTGCTGTACCGGATCCTGTAAACTCACCCGGCCCATAAAAAAACACCCAGGCCCCCCACGGGGCCTGGGTGTTTTTTTTGCGCGGGCGGCCTGGCTCAGGCCCGATTAGTTCAGGCCCAACTTGCCGCGCAGCATCGACAGGTCTTCGGCCAGGGTATTGACCGGGCCCACCAGGGCCTTGCGGTCGTTATCCTTGACCTTGTCGTAGGTCTGAAACCCGCCGTCCGGGGTCTTGTACTTGGCGAGGATCTTGTCCACGGTGGCAAAGTTCTTGTCGACCTTGGCCAGGAACCCTTTGTCCTGCTTTTCGATCTGGCCACGGAACAGGTCAACGATTTTCTTCGCACCGTCGATATTGCCCTGGAAGTCATACAGGTCGGTGTGGCTGTAGCGGTCTTCTTCGCCGGAAATCTTGGTGGCGGCCACTTCTTCAAGCAGCGCTGCGGCACCGCCGACGACTTTTTCCGGTGGGAAAGTCAGGCCGTCCACGCGGGTCTTGAGGTCCAGCACGTCGCTGTTGAGCTTGTCGGTGAGGGCGTCGAGGCCCTGGGTGGTGTTCTCGGAAAACAGGCTGTATTCGATGCGGTGAAAGCCGGTGAAGTCTTCAGCCTTCACGCCTTTTTCGTGGTCGTCGACCCGTGAGTCGATGGAGGCGTCGAGGTCGCTGAACAGCTCGGCAATCGGTTCGATGGACTCATAGTGCACCCGCGTCGGCGCGTAGAGTTTTTTCGCGGTGGCCAGGTCGCCTTTTTTCACGGCGGCGGTGAAGGCCTGGGTCTGGGTGACCAGTTCACCGATCTCTTCGGTGACGTAGATCTTGTAGTCGGACACCGGCCCTACCAGGTCCAGCGGTGCCGTGGCGGCGAACGCGGCCAGTGGCGAAAGGGTGATCAGCAACGACAACGCGAGGGTCGACTTTTTCATGGGACGGTATCCGCTCTGAGTTTGTTTTAGGTGTTGGCAGTAGTTTGAAGGGGCGTTGCCGCGAGCAGCGAGCGCCCGATGAAATCGTCAGCGCCCGTGACGCCCGGCAAGGTGAAGAAATAACCGCCGCCGACCGGCTTGAGGTACTCCTCCAGGGGCTCGCCGTTGAGCCGGGTTTGCACGCTGATAAAGCCTTTCTCCAGGTCAGCCTGGTAGCAGATGAACAACAGCCCCATGTCCAGCTGACCGTTTTTATTCACACCGTTGGAGTAGTTGAACGGCCGGCGCAGGATCAGGTTGGCCTGGGTCTGGGGCGTGCGCGGGTTGGCCAGGCGGATGTGCGCATCGAGCTTGGTCAACTTGCCTTCCGGGTCATTGCTGTAATCGGGCACCTGGGACTCTTTATCGCCACCCATCGGCGCGCCGGTGGGTTTGACGCGGCCAATGATGCTTTCCTGTTCCTGCAGCGGGGTACGGTCCCAGCGCTCGACGAAGTTGCGGATGATGCGCACCGCCTGGTAGCTGCCATGGGCGGCCCAGGCCGGTTCGTCGCTGCCGGGCTGGACCCAGACGATGCGGTCCATGGCCTTGGCGTCGTTGGAGTCGGGGTTGGCCGAGCCGTCACGAAAGCCCAGGAAGTTGCGCGCACTTTGCGCAGGCTCGCCGGGTTTGGCCGGCGCCTGGGGCGGTACGCTGCCTTCCTGTTTCCAGCGCACCAGCAACAGGTCCGGCAGGTTCTTCACGATGTCGCGCAGGGCGTGGATATTGGTGTCCGGTGTATTGGAGCTGAACTGCAGGCTGAGGTCGCCGTGACACTGTGCCGGCTCCAGCGCATCGTTGGGAAAGCCGACCATGCGAATCAGGCGCTTGGGTTTGGCGGCAGCGAGGCCGAAGCGCTCATCGAACAACGACTCGCCGACGGACACCGTGATGGTCAGGTTATCCGGGGTGACCACCGGGCCGAGGATGCCGGAGTCGGTGGGCGGCAGTTTCGGGTCGACCTGCGGCACGGTGCCGCCGCTCATCAGGAACGCGATGCGCTCGTTCAAGGTGCGAAATAGACGTTCCAGGTCTTCGCGGTCGCCGGCCAGCACGTCGAAGGCCACCACCATGCCGCAGGCCGGGCGCGGGGTGACGATACCGCTCTGGTGCCGGCCGAAGAACGCGTGGTGGTCCTGGGTCTTGTCGCTGCGCGGCGCGGTGGTGACTTGTTCGGCGGCCGCAGCCATGGCCGGGCAGGTCAGGGTGCTGCCGGCAATGGCCGCGCCGGTGGCCGCCATGCCGAGCAGGACACGGCGACGCTGAAGGTTGAATTGTTGGGGATCACTCATGTGTGCGTTCGTCTCACTGCAGGCCGGAAAGGCCGAGGGCGGGGTCGATTCCATCGAGTGCGGCGGCCAGTGCCTTGGCCTTGTCGGCGATCTGCTTGCGCTGATCGGCCGTGACGCTGTCGTACGTGCTGTAGCGGCTGCCGACTTTGAAACCGGCCAGTTCGGCATCCAATTGCGCCAGTGCGCTGTCGATGGTCGGCAGCAGGTCGGCCGCCGACTGGGTCAACAGTGGGCGCATCAGGTCGACCACTTTGTGCGCCACCTGCAGGTTGGCCGCGAAACCGTTGAGGTCGATATGGCTGTAGCGTTCTTCTTCACCGCTGGCGGCACGGACATCGGCGAGGCTGTTGAGGTTGCGCACCACAATGCCCACCAGTTGCTCCGGCGGCAGCGATTGCGCGAGCAACTGTTGCTTGAGCGTGGTGACGTCGTCGACCAAACGCTGCGCAACGGGCGCCAGGCCATCAAGGCTGCGCTGCTGGAACAGGCTGTATTCCAGGCGGTGGAAGCCGCTGAAGGCCGGGTCCTGCTCGCGTTTTTCGAAGTAGTCGGCGCGGGCGTTGATTGCGTTGTCCAACTCGGCCAAACGTTGCGAGGCCGGCGCCAGGCGTTGGTAGGCCTCGCGGGCCGGTACGTACAAGGCCTGGGCCTGGGCGAGGTCGCCCGCAGCAATCGCCTGCTGCAACGCCGTCACAGCCTTGACCAGTGCACTGCCTTGGCCGCTCAGGTACACGCGGAACTCCGACAGCGGCCCGATAAACGCCACCATCGACGGCTTGGCCTTGGCCTGGGCGTCGGATTCAGCCGTGGGCGTCACATGCAAGGTGCCGCGCGGGTTACTCAGCAGGCCGCAGGTAATGGCGTAGTCGCCGGGCAGCAGGTTGGCGTTGATCACCTGGCTCAAGCCTGGGGCAATATTCTCCCGCTCTTCGACGACCAGCACGCCGTCGAGGATTTCCCATTCCACTGCGCGATCGGAGCGGTTGATGATGCGAAAGCTCGCGCGCCCGGCCGGCACCGTCAGAGCGTTGGGCTCGCAGGCGTGGCCGTGGATGGTCACCGCGATTTCATTGTGGTTGGCCTGGCGCTTGCCGGCGGCCAGCTGCGAGGCGTAATAGAACAGGCCGCCGGCGGCGATCATCACGACCACCGAGCCGGCCAGGGCCCAGCGCAGCGCGCGGGACGGCGGGGCCGGTTGAGGAGTTGGGCTGGACAAGGGACGGTCCTTACTGGCTGGAGACGGAAGAAGTGGGCGTGACAGGCTTGGCGGACGGCGCGGGCAGGAAGAACATCACCAGCGCCACCACCAGGTAGATCAGATAAGCGCCGAGCGTGCTGACGGTCGGTGCTTCCTGATAGCCGAACATACCGGCGAGCACTGAGCCGAGCGGGCTGTCCATTGGCAGCGCGGCGCTGAAATCGAACAGCACGGTTTGCAGGTGATTCCACACGCCCGCTTCATGCAGGGCCTGCACCGAGTTGGCGAGGATGCCGGCCGCCACCACGAGAATGAACAGCCCGGTCCAGCGGAAAAACGCGCCGAGGTTCAGGCGCATGCTGCCGGAATAGATCAAAAAGCCTACGACAATCGCGAGGATCAGGCCGAGCAGGGCGCCCATCGGCGCGCCGGGGCCTTCGCTCTGCTGGAACACGGCGAGCAGAAAGAACACCGTTTCCAGGCCTTCGCGGGCCACCGCGAAAAACACCATGGCGATCAGTGCAAACACTTGATGCCGGGAGCCGGCCAAGGCATGGTCAAGGGACTCATGCAGCGAATGCTTGATGGAGCGCGCCACCTTGCGCATCCAGAACACCATGGAACTGAGGATGCCCACCGCGACCAGTCCGACGATGCCTTCGAACAATTCCTGCTGTTTCTGCGGGAATTCGGCGCTGACCAGTTCCAGCCCACCGCCCACCAGCAACGACAGGGCAGCGGCGAGAAATACACCGATCCACACGGCGGGCATCCACTGGCCGCGCCCGGTCTGTTGCAGGTAACTGGCGATGATGCCAACGATCAACGCCGCCTCAATGCCTTCGCGCAGCATGATTAAAAAAGGAACGAGCATCGGGTACCACGGCGTAACTAGATAGGAAGCTAAGTTGTAACATAATGATACTCATTGCTAAACAAGAAATATTGACCTTTGCTGAACCTCGGCTGAACGGTGGTGGCGAAGCGCAACCGCCCTTATGATGCAGGCCACCTGGTTTGCAGTCGGACAACTCAACATCCCATGTCGGAAAAAGACACCATCTCCATCCACCTTGTGCGTGAAGCCTTGCTGCAAAGCTGTGCGCCTGGTGCGGCCACTGTCGAGGCATTGAGCAAAGTCGGGATTGATCCTGCGTTGCTTGAGCAGCCCGATGCCCGTGTCCCGGCCACGGCCTATGCGCGCCTGTGGCGTTTGCTGGCACGGCGCAGGGATGACGAGTTTTTTGGCATGGACCCGCGCAAGCTCAAAAGTGGCAGCCTGGCGTTTCTGTGTCGCGCCGCCATGGCACAACCGAGCCTGATGGCCGGCCTGGAAACCGGGTTGGGTTTTCTGTCGCTGATGCTCGAGCGCATGCCTGCCCAGTTGGTGCGTCAACAGAGCCTGGCGGAGATCGTTCTGCTTGAGCCCGAGCCTGAGCCCAAGCGCGCGTTCACCTATTTCACCTATTGGATGATCGTGCACGGCGTTGCCTGCTGGCTGGCCGGGCGGCGCATTCCGATCCTGGCCATCGAACTGCGCTGCGGCCGTCCGGATTTTTGTGATGATTACCAGGTGATGTTTTCCGACAACCTGCGCTTTGATCGCCCACGCACCCGTATGATCTTTTCCGCCGACTGCCTGGACCTGCCGATCAAGCGCAGCCCGCAGGAGCTCCAACGTTTTCTCGCCCATGCACCGGCTAACATCCTGGTCAAATACCGCGATCCCGAAAGCCTCGCCACGCGCATCAAACACGACCTTCGGCAGATGCCTCCCGACACCTGGCCGGAAACGGAGGGCCTGGCAGCCACCTTGTGCATCTCCGCCTCCACCTTGCGCCGCCGCCTGGCAGAAGAAGGGCAGACTTATCAGGGCCTCAAGGACAGCGTGCGCAAGGAGCTGGCAGTTGTATGGCTGGCGGAGCCGCAGATCAGCTTTGCCGAGATTGCCGAGCGACTGGGGTTTGCCGATGCGAGTTCTTTCTATAAGGCATTCCGTAAATGGTCGGGCTCGAATCCGGGGCATTATCGGAGTTTGATTCTGAATGAGATAACGCCTGGAATGTAGCGCCGGTGCGGGACTAGGAAGCAACTTACAGTTTCTTTCACTTGGGTATGACAGAGCCTTCCTTGTTGTTTTTAGGAAGCGGCTGGCATATCCGGAATAAAAAATCGTGCACAGTTTTAACCGTGATCCTACTCGGTAGATGGATGAAGTCGGACGATTCAGGCCGTACGGGTCGCGTTATTAACTGTGAGGGTTTGCTGGATACCCATTAAAGCGTGGTGTGATGACCTTCATATGTTACGTCTCCAATCAATAACTTGATGATGAACTTATGAATCGTTTCGTTGCGTTACCCTTTGCCGCGTTGATGCTGGCCTCGGTTCAGGCGTCGGCACTGTGCTTGAATATCTCGGAGAGTTTTAGCGGAACAATAGAGCCTGGAGAGCATGGAGTCGCTAATGGACCCTTCCAGATAACGGGAGCTAATGGCTGTTCCAATGCAAATATAGATGCGATGGTCTCTGCCGGCGGTGCCGGAAGGGCGCCTCAAATCTACATTGATCAACAAATAGGGAATTCATGGAAAGTAGTAGCGGGTAATCCCTTATCAGCAAGTGCATCTTGGCTGGGAGCCCTTGGTACTTATCGAGTTAGGCTTCATAATCCTGATGAGGTGCCAAAGTCCTACGCTGGCACTGTCAGATACGGCCGCTGATCCCTGGCAAATCGTAGTGTGCCAGGATCTCTGGCACACTACGGCGGGTGTCTGCTGAATCCAATTCAGGCACGCTCCTCGACCGAGAGATCACCCTTTGAAGAGTTCACGAAATACGCCAGCGCATTAAGTGCGCGGTTAGCGTCCACCATGCCTTGTATATACTCAGGGATGCCCTGCGAGCGACCAACATTAGGGTTGCTCTTAACAAAATTCAGGTAGTCATCCAGCTTCTCATCAAACAAGGCGATCGCATTGAACTTTACATGGGTATTTGTTTGACGCCCGTCGACGTCAAATGCACCGTCTCCCATTGTGAACATACCAAAAGCGTTTCCATCGATTATCTTGCTATCGAACAACCGCCGCCCCACCTGCTTAAGCTCATCGGTGCTGATAGACGTCATATCATACTTCTTCAAAAACGCTTTCAAATCCGCCAGTTCGTCTTGCTGCCACATTCGCAGTTCGTCAACGGCGTTTGACTCCTCCGTAATGGTGAACGCATTCGTGACCTTTTCCGGGTTCTTGATGACGACCGCATCTGTCTGTTTGGAAAGTACATTAGGTATTGTCACTCTCATGTCCATGTTCGTCTCCTTATAGGATGAAGGGTACGTCCCGTTATCGACCTCTTTTGAATGATATTTAAGTCATTTGGAAATTTGGGAAGTGTCTGACGGATAAGGATTACCAACAGGCGAAAACTGTTTGACTCACTGATAACCGGGCAAAAAAAAAGCCCCGCGACCGAATGGATCGCAGGGCTAAAAATTGGCTGGATGCGACCAACCAAAGGAGCTCTTTACATCACTTGTTGCCGGCGACCACCGTGTCCGGCTGCCAGCCGCCACCCAACGCCTTGTAGATCGCCACTATGCCGCGATACAGGTCCACTTCGGCCTGGGCCTGGGCGTCTTCGGCGGCCAGGCGTTCGCGTTGGGCGTCGAGCAACACCAGGAAGTCCACGGTGCCTTCGCGGTAGCGGATCGCGGCGAGGTCGGCGGCGGCGCGGCTGGATTCGCTTTGGCGGATCAGCGAGACCAGGCGTTGCTGGCGCTTGCCGTAGTCGCTGAAAGCGTTTTCGGATTCTTCCAGGGCCAGCAGCACTTGCTGCTCATAGGTTGCCAGGGCGCCTTCGGCTTCGGCATTCGCACCGCGCAAGCGGGCGCGCACGCTGCCCAGGTCGAATGCGGCCCAGGTGATGCTCGGGCCCAGGGACCAGGCATTCGCGGCGGCCGAACCGATCTGCGAGCCGCGCCCGGCGGTGAAGCCGAGGAAGCCGCTGAGGCTGACCCGTGGAAACAGGTCGGCCTTGGCTACGCCGATCCGCGCGGTGGCGGCGGCCAGTTTGCGTTCGGCGCTGAGGATGTCCGGGCGTCGTTGCAGCAGTTGCCCCGGATCGCCGATCGGTAATGCCTTGGCAATCGCCGGCAGGTCTTTGGGGCTCAGGTCCACGCTCAGTTTGTCCGGGCGCTGGCCGAGGAGGGTGGCGATGCGGTTACGCTCGCGCACTTGCTCGGCCTGCAGTTGCGGCACGCTGGCTTCCACCGCTGCCAGGCGCGCATCGGCACGTTCCACGTCAAGCTGATCACCCACACCGGCATCGCGCAGGCTCACGGTGATGGAGCGCGAGTCCTGCTGGTTCTTCAGGTTGTCCAGGGCGATGCGTTCTCGCAGTTGCGCACCGCGCAGTTGGCCGTAGGCGTCCACCAGTTCGGCAATCATGCTGACTTGCAGTTGGTACAGGTCGGCTTCGGCCACTTGTTGGTCGGCGTCGCTGGCTTCCAGGTTGCGGCGGATGCGCCCGAACAGGTCGACTTCCCAGGCCATGTCCAGGCCCAGGTCATAGCGCTCGCTGTTGACACGTTTGGTGGTCTGGCCCGGAATCTGGCCTTTGCCCACTTCACTGCTGGCGCGGGAGGTGACCACCGGCATGATGTCGTTGGCCGCGTCATCGCGAATCGCACGTGCCGCCCGCAGGCGGGCAAACGCTACGCGTAAATCACGGTTGCCGCTCAACGACTGGGTCACCAGTTGGTTAAGCGTCGGGTCTTCGAACTGCTGCCACCAGATGCCTTCGTATTTGGCGTGGTCGTAGCTTTTGCTGTCGGCGGCGGCCGTGATATTGGCCGCCTCCAGTTGTTGGGTCTTGTAGTCCGGGCCTACGGCACAGGCGGCGAGCGCCAGTACCAGCAGGCTCGGCAGGAATATTTTCACACTCATTGCTGTGTCTCCAGCTTCAAGGCCTTGGCCGCTTTGCGCGCTTCCTGGCGCTCCACATAACGCCGGATCAGTACGTAGAACACGGGCGTCAGCAACAGACCGAAGAAGGTCACCCCGATCATCCCGGAGAACACCGCCACACCCATGGCATGGCGCATCTCGGCACCAGCACCGCTGGACAGCACCAGCGGCACCACCCCCATGATGAAGGCGAAGGAAGTCATCAGGATCGGCCGCAGACGCAGGCGGCAGGCTTCCAGTACCGCAGCCAGCGGGTCGAGGCCTTCCTGCTGTTTATCCTTGGCAAACTCGACGATCAGGATCGCGTTCTTGCAGGCCAGGCCCACCAGTACGATCAGGCCGATCTGGGTGAAGATGTTGTTGTCGCTGCCCGAGAGAATCACCCCGGTGATGGCCGACAGCAGCGTCATCGGTACGATCAGGATCACCGCCAGCGGCAGGCTCCAGCTTTCGTATTGGGCGGCCAGTACCAGGAACGCCAGCAGTACGCAGAGCGGGAACACGAACAGCGCGGTATTGCCCGAGAGGATTTGCTGATAGGTCAGGTCGGTCCACTCATAGGTCATGCCGTTGGGCAGTTCATCTTTCAACAGCTTTTCAATGGCTATCTGGGCCTGGCCGGAGCTGTAGCCCGGTGCGGCGTTGCCGTTGATTTCAGCGGTGATAAAGCCGTTGTAGTGCATCACGCGGTCGGGGCCCGAGGTGTCGCTGACTTTGATAAAGGTCGCCAGCGGGATCATCTCGCCCTTGTTGTTACGCACTTTCAACTGGCCGATCTGGTCGGCGTCCTGGCGGAACTGCTGCTCGGCCTGCACGTTGACTTGATAGGTGCGTCCGAAGCGGTTGAAGTCGTTGGCATACAACGAGCCCAGGTAGACCTGCAGCGTGTCGAAGATGTCGCTGATCGCCACGCCATGGGTCTTGGCCTTTTCACGGTCGATGGCCGCGTCGACTTGCGGCACGTTCACCGTGTAGCTGGTGAACAGGCCGAACAGCTCGGGCACGTTGTGGCTCTTGGCGATGACGTTCTGCACTTCTTTGTACAGCTCGTCATAGCCGAGGTTGCCACGGTCTTCGATCTGCAGGCGGAACCCGCCGATGGTGCCCAGGCCTTGTACCGGCGGCGGCGGGAAGATCGCCATGTAGGCTTCTTCGATATTGGCGTATTGACCGTTCAGTGCACCGGCAATCGCACCGGCGGACATGCTCGCGTCCTTACGCTCGTCGAAGGGTTTCAAGGTCACGAACACGATGCCGCTGTTGGGGCTGTTGGTGAAACCGTTGATCGACAGGCCGGGGAAGGCAATCGCAGCTTCCACGCCAGGTTGTTTCAGGGCGATCTCCGACATGCGCTTCATCACGCTTTCGGTGCGATCAAGGCTTGCAGCGTCGGGCAGTTGGGCGAAGGCCACCAGGTATTGCTTGTCCTGGGCCGGGACGAAACCGGTCGGGGTGTGGGCAAAACCGAAGAATGTCAGCACCATCAGGCCGGCGTACACGAACAGGGCAATGCCGCTGCCGCGAATCACTCGGCGGACGGTCCCCACGTAGCCATGGCTGGCCTTTTCGAAGAAGCGGTTGAACGGACGGAACAACCAGCCGCCGAAAATCTTGTCGAGGAACCTGGAGAAACGATCCTTCGGCGCATCGTGGGCCCGCAGCAACACGGCGGCCAGGGCAGGCGACAGCGTCAGCGAGTTGAACGCCGAGATCACTGTCGAGATGGCAATGGTCAAGGCGAACTGTTTGTAGAACTGTCCGGTCAAGCCGCTGATAAAGGCGGCCGGGATGAACACCGCGCACAGCACCAGCGCCGTGGCGATGATCGGGCCGGTCACTTCGCTCATGGCCTTTTCAGTGGCCGGGAACGGCTCCAGGCCCAGCTCGATATTACGCTCGACGTTCTCCACCACCACGATGGCATCGTCCACCACGATCCCGATGGCCAGTACCAGGCCGAACAGGGACAGCGCGTTGAGCGAGAAGCCGAACAGGTGCATCACCGCAAACGTACCGATCAGGGAGACCGGGACCGCCACCAGCGGAATGATCGAGGCGCGCCAGGTCTGCAGGAACAGGATCACCACCAGCACGACCAGGATCAGTGCTTCGAACAGGGTATGCACCACCGCTTCGATGGAGCCGCGCACAAAGATCGTCGGGTCATAGGCGATGCGGTAGTCCATCCCCGCCGGAAAGCTCTTTTTCAGCTCGGCCATTTTCGCGCGTACATCGTTGGAGATGTCGATGGCGTTGGAACCGGGTCGCTGGAAAATCGGAATCGCCACGGCCGGCTGGTTATCGATCAACGAGCGCAGCGCGTATTGGCTGGAGCCCAGCTCGACCCGAGCGATGTCCTTGAGCCGCGTGATTTCACCGTTGGCGCCGGCGCGAATCACAATGTTCTCGAACTCTTCCTCGGTGACCAGGCGGCCTTGGGTATTGACCGACAACTGGAAGCTGGTGGCACTCGGCGCAGGCTGCGCGCCCAGGGCACCGGCGGCCACTTGACGGTTCTGCTCGCGAATCGCCGTGACCACATCGGTCGCGGTCAGGTTGCGCGAAGCGGTCTTGTTCGGGTCCAGCCACACGCGCAGGGAATAGTCGCCCATGCCGAACAACTGCACGTCGCCGACGCCGCCCAGGCGGGCCAGCTCATCCTTGATATTGAGGATCGCGTAGTTGGACAGGTACAGCATGTCGTAACGCTGATCCGGGGAGGTCAAGTGCACCACCATGGTCAGGTCGGGAGAGGCCTTGTCCACGGTGATACCGATGCGTGTCACTTCCTCGGGCAGTTTTGGCTGAGTGCGCGTCACCCGGTTTTGTACCTGCACTTGCGCGTTGTCCAGGTCAGTGCCCAGGGCGAAGGTGATGGTCAGGGTCAGCTTGCCGTCGGCGGTCGACTGCGAGGACATGTACAGCATGTTCTCGACGCCGGTAATGGCTTGCTCCAGCGGCGCCGCCACGGTTTCGCCGATGACTTTGGGGTTCGCACCCGGGAAGTTGGCGCGTACCACCACGGTCGGCGGCACCACTTCCGGGTATTCACTGATCGGCAGCTGGAACAGCGAGATGGCGCCGGCGATCAGGATCAACAGCGACAGCACCGCTGCGAAGATCGGCCGCGATATGAAGAACTTGGAAAAATTCATCTTGAGTCGTATCCCTTAACCGCGTGGAGTCGCGCTGCTGGCAAGCTTGGGCGCGGTTTTTTCCGGCGCCACTTGCTCCAGGTTGCTGGCTTCAAGCGCTTGTCGTTGTTGGGCCAGGGCGGCAAGAGTTTCCTGGCTGGCCATCGGAATGGTTTCCGGCGCCACCGGAGAGCCCGGACGCACGCGCTGCAGGCCCTTGACGATAATGGTGTCGTCCTTGTTCAAGCCGCTGCGCACGATGCGCAAGCCTTCGATCTTCGGACCCAGTTCCACGGCGCGATAGGCCGGCTTGTCGCCTTCCATCACCAGTACGAACTTCTTGCCCAGGTCGGTGCCCACGGCTTCGTCGTTGATCAGCACGGCGGAGTAGGTGCCGCTGCCCACCAGCTTCAGGCGTGCATACAGGCCAGGGGTGTATTCGCCCTTGCTGTTGTCGAACACTGCACGTCCGCGGATGGTGCCGGTGGCCGGGTTGACCTGGTTGTCGACGAAATTCATCTGGCCCAGGTGCGGGTTGCCGGTTTCATTCGACAGGCCCAGGTACACCGGCGTGGTCGCGCCGCGACGGCCTTGGCGGGCCAACTCGGTGTACTTGAGGAACACACGCTCATCGGCATCGAAATAGGCGTAGACCTTGTCGGTGGAGACCACGCTGGTCAGCGCGGTGGTGTCGGCGGTCACCAGGTTGCCGGCGGTGATTTCGGCACGGCTGACGCGGCCGCTGATGGGCGAGGTGACGCGGGTAAAGCTCAGGTTCAACTTGGCCAGGTCCAACTGCGCCTGGATCCCGGCCATGGCGGCGCGGGCTTCCTGGGCGCCGGTGGCGCGCGAGTCGGCGAGTTCGGCGGAGATCGCATTGCTCTGGCGCAGGCGTTCGCCGCGTTGTGCTTCGTTTTCACTGCGGGTGGCGGCGGCCTTGGCCTGCGCGAGCTGAGCTTCAAGGCGGCGCACTTCGGCCTGGAACGGGCGCGGGTCGATCTGGAACAGCAGGTCGCCTTTCTTGACCAAAGCGCCTTCGGTGAAAGCGACTTGGTCAATCTGGCCAGAAACCCGTGGGCGAATCTGTACGGTTTCCGGGGCTTCCAGGCGCCCGGTGAATTCATCCCACTCGTTGACCGGCTGTTCCAGCACCTTGGCCACGCTGACCTTGGCGGCAGGCATGGCGGCCGCTTGGTCCGGGGTCTTGCCGCACGCGCTCATCACCACCACGGCCAATATCGCCAGGGGCAAGCGCAAATGTTTGAGTGACTGTTCCATGAGGTGCATCCGCCAATGTATTTGAGATGGGCGGATCATGCGCGGGGAGGCGGTATGTCACGAATCGAATGAAGCAAAGGTGACTATCATTCGGAATGATATAAGCGCCGAAGACAGCCCCCTAGTGTGCAGGTTTTGTTAGGAAGCTATCAATGTGCGTGATGACAAAACACTGTTGTTGCTGACGTATCTAAACTCACCGGTAGTGTCCCGGCCACGCAGGCCGGGACAATCGGCTGGCTTTTACGGCTGAGGCTGAGCCGGCTCACCGCTCAAGGCATCGACCATGGGTGGGTGCTCCTGCACCGCCTGGCGCAAGTCCTCGGTGACCCGCAGTTCGGCGCCCGTCGGCGAGAACGTTGCCGCTGCCGCAAACGGCGCGGGGTTGGCCGGGACGGGGCGTTTGCCGCGTCGCCACAGGAAGAAGGTGACCATGCACAGGTTCACCAGCGCAAATACCCAGAACAGGCCGTTGGCGCCGAACGAATTCATCACCGGTGAGATCATCATCGGACTGATGGCCGAGCCCAGCGAGTTGATCAGCAACAGGCCCTGGATCATCGGTACCAACGCGTCGGCAGGCGCGCGGTCGGCGGCATGGCTGACGGCGACCGGGTACAGCGCGAACACCGCGCCGCCGAGCAGGAACAGCAGCAGCGCAAGCAGCATCGACGACAAGGGCAGCAGTACGATCAGCAGGGACAACAGGGTGCAGGCCACTGCCAAAATGGTCAGCACCTGCAAGCGATCCTTGTGGTCGGACCAGCGTCCGACCGGGTATTGCAACAGCATGGCGCCGAGGATCGTCCAGGCCATCATGCTGCCGACGTCGCCAACGTTCAGGCCGGCGCGTTGCAGGTACAGCGGCAGCAAGGTGTAGATCGCCGCGATGCTGACCCCCGAGCCGAAACACCCGACCAGCCCGGTCGGCGTCACGCCCAGCAGTTGCCGTGGCTTGAGCGGTTCAACCTGATCCAGCAGGGGCGATACCCGGGGCAGGATCACAATCGGCAATACCGACAACGACGCGAGCATGCCGGCCACCATGAACGGTGCGCTCTCGCTCAGGCCGGCGATTCTGCCCAGCGCCGCCTGGCCCAGCACGCCCGCGCCATACAGCACGATCATGTACAGCGCGAGCAAGCGCCCGCGAATCTTGGCGTCGCCGGCCAGCAGCAGCCAGCTTTCGATCACCAGAAACACCCCGACCGTGGCCCAGCCGTTGACCAGGCGCAGCACGAACCAACCCCAGGTGTCATAGAACAAGCCCTGCAGCAGGATGGTCACCGCAATCAGCGAGGCAAAGCTGCCGTAGGCGCGGATATGCCCGATGCGCAGAATCAGCCGGTCATTGAAGACGGCGCCCAGCGTCAGGCCGATGAAGTAGGCCGATGACACGATCCCGATCATCGTGGCCGATGCGCCGGCTGCGTCGAGTCGAAGGGTCGTCAGGGATGAAAGAAAGCCGTTGCCCAGCGCAACAATGAACAGCCCCAGCAAGGGCGCCAGCGCCATGGCCAGCAAACGCGCAGACATAAAGACCTCTGGAAAATCGAACGGCGAAACAGGCGGTCGCCTGCAAACGAGCGCGGGATTCTACGGCTTGCGCATGATTTTCCAAGGGCTGTCTGCTGCGACGTTAGGTCGCAGGGTTGATCACATTAAGCGCAAGAAAATTTTTCCATCCATCCCCTCCCGCAAAGCTTGCGTCCGGTCGAGCAAAGACCCCGGCAGGCCTGCGTCTTGATAATCCCTGCACTCAACTCCACCGCAGCAACGAGCACCGCGTCCCGCCATGAACCTGCGCACCCTCATCCGTCGTCACTGCCTCAACTCCAGGCTCGCCACGCAGGCACTGACCCGACTGCATAAGTCGCTGTCTTTCCTGGTCACTCACCTGGCCATGCGAGGCTTCGACTCCCGATCCTCTCCGGCCACCCGTGACGTGGCCGCCCTTGATCGTCGCCTCAGTACCCTGTGCCCGGAGTTGGCCGTCACCGTGTTCAGCCACGCCCGCGACGGGATCATCCTGGTCGACCCGTTCGGCCGCGTCATCGCTGTGAACGAGGCCTTCAGCCGGCTCACCGGCTACGGGCGGGATGAAGTGCTCGGGCGAGCGTTGAATGCCCATCCCATGGTGCGTCGGTTGGCGACGTTTTATGCGCCGATGAAGAACGCGCTGGACTTCCACGGGCATTGGTCCGGTGAGATCCAGAGCAGCCACAGGGATGGACGGCAGATGACTTCGCGTATCAGCGTCAGCGCGGTGCATGACCGTCACGGGAACGTCCAGCACTATGTGGCGCTGTTCAGCGACATGACGCAGATGAAGCAGCGCCTGCAGTTGCTGGAACGTGATGCCCGGTATGACGCGCTTACGCAGTTGCCCAATCGGTTGCTGTTGGCCGAGCGGATGCGCCAGGCGTTGGGCAAGGCGAAGAGTGACCAGCACAAGGTGGCGATTGCGTTCATTGACCTAGATGGGTTCAAGGCGCTTAACGACAGTTACGGCCATGATTGGGGCGATCGGGTGTTGCAGATTGTCGCGGCGCGGATCAACGCGACGTTGCGTGAAGGCGATACCTTGGCGCGGCTCGGTGGCGATGAGTTTGTTGCCGGGCTGGTGGGGTTGCAGTCTGCGCAAGACAGCGAGCCTTTGCTCCAGCGAATGTTGCAGGCGGCCAACGCGCCGATTTTGATTGGCACGCAGACGGTGGAAATTGCCGCGAGTATCGGCGTGGCGTTTTATCCGGAGCATGGGGCGCAGATTGATGGGCTGATCAGCAAGGCGGACCAGGCGATGTATCTGTCGAAAAAGGCCGGGGGGAACCGTTTGGCGTTTTGTCCGATGCGGTGTGTTTCGGCTATCGGGACGTAGGTCTCTACACAGCTTTGGCGAGACGCCGAGCTTGCTCCCCCGTTGGGCCTGGCCGCCTACGACTATCTTACTGATATCCCACAAATCCAACTGTGGGAGGGGGCTTGCCCCCGATGATGGCCTCAGAGCCGACCAGGATGTTGAGTCGATCCCGGTCCAACTGTGGGAGGGGGCTTGCTCCCGATGACGGCCTCAGGGCCGACCAGGATGTTGGATTGGACCGAGTACATATCCGTTTCTGCGGTAACGGCTGCTTAGGGTTCCG
>NZ_CVTO01000116.1:0-43679 GCF_900004715.1 Pseudomonas sp. 24 E 13 | reverse complement strand
CGGCCTTAGAGCCGACCGGTATCGTGTGTCGATCCGCGATCCAAATGTGGGAGGGGGCTTGCCCCCGATGGCGGCCTCTGGGCCGACCAGGATGCCGGTGGCATATCCGCTCCTGCGTTCAGCCAGCATGGTTTGACGGGGCGCCTGAGATCAAAAGCAGATCAAGAGCGCCTCGCTTCGCATCGTGGTTACGTTTGGCGCTGCAGCGTTGTGTAGATGCCTATGGTCAGTAGCGCAGCCTGACGGTGGTGCCAAGCGTGCGTTCGCTGCCGGTCATGACGCCGTAGTCACCGGCGCCGAGCAATGAGTACACGGCGCTGATGTACTGGCGGTCGAAGACGTTGCGCACCCAGCCTTCCACTTCCCAGGCACGGTCCTGGCTGCGTAACCCAAGGCGCAGGTTGGTCAGGCCGTAGCCGGGTTGATAGCTGCCTTCGCCGCCCTCGAGGGTGCCGTAGTAGCCGGTCCTGAAGCTGTAGTCGATAGCGCTGTAGGCTTGCAGTCCATACGCAAGCGAGTGGACGTGGTCGAGGCCGGCGCTGAAGCTCCATTGCGGCGCGTTGTAGAGACGATCGCCGCTGAGGTCGCAGTTCCACTGGCCCGAGGCCGGGGGGCAGGGGGCGTTGGGGAAGCTGCGGTAGCGCGCATCGCTCCAGGCCAGGCCCAGGCGGGCGGTGAGTGGGGCGGCGAGTTGCCAGGAGGTATCCAGTTCGATGCCGCGCAGGCGGACTTTGCCGACGTTGATCAGGTTGTCGCGCAGCGGTGGCGCGAACGGCGAGGTCGGCGGGCTGTAGGTGAGCGCCTGGTAGTTGTCGACGTCGGTCTGGTATACGGCAAGGTCGAGCATCGCGCGCTCGTCCCAGAAACGCGTCTTCACGCCCAGTTCCAGTGACGTGGCGCGCTCCGGTTCGAACGTGGGGGCGGCGAACGGGCCGACCACGTCGAAGTTGATCCCGCCGGCCTTGTAGCCCCGCGACCCACTGACATAGCCCATCACCGCATCGTTGAAGCGGTAGCTGGCGCTGAGCAGGCTGGAGAGGCTGTGTTCTTCAATCGAATCTTCGCGGTAATAACCACCGCCGAGTGCGATGCCACGCAGCAATTGCCCGCCTGCCTGGAAAGCCGGAGGCAATCCATTCAGCGGAGCGAGGTGGCTGACGTCGCGCAAGATCCAGCCGTCCTTGCGTTCCTGGCTGTAGCGCAGGCCACCGGTGAGTTCCAGCCGATCTATCGGACGCCAGGACACCTGACCGAAAACGGCGCGGCTGTCGCCTTTCTGTTCGCCATCGGAGCGTTGCCGGGCGCCCTCCAGCAGCATGGCCGGGACCTGGTCTGGCGCGGTGAAGGTGATGCCATAGTTTTTTTTCAGCGACGCCAGTTGGTCGCCGACGAACCATGGCGCGGCGTCCTTGCCGAATTCGACGTCGATCCTGCGGTCGAGCCGCTGACGCAGGAAATACAGCCCGGCGACATAATCGATGGACGGGCCGGCCGTGCCGGACACACGCCATTCCTGGCTGAACTGCCGGTGGCCCAGCGCGGTTTCGGACTCGGCCACCGACAGCGCCGTGCTGTCGCCGTCGCGGGTAGCGCGGTAGTCCCAGTCGCGGTAGGCGGTGATGCTGGTAAAACGCGTGGCCGCGTCCAGGTCCCGGTTCAACTCCAATGACACGCCGTTCTGCACGGTCTGCGGACGGCCCGGTGCGTCGACGCGTGTCTCGCGTTGGTAAGGGGAGGGTTCTGCCAGCGCATAGCCAAGGAACCTGGCGCGCTGGCGCGTCTGGGCGCTGTAGTGGTTGGCCAACAGCACATTGCCGGCCTCCTTTTGCTCGGTATGGTCGGCGATCAGGCGCGCGCTGAACTCCGGGTTCGGCGTCCACAGCAATTGCCCGCGCAGGCCCTGGCTGTCGGTGTCGCCGAGGCGCGTGCCATCCTGCAGGTTGCGCACTGAGCCATCAGCCGAACGGTTGAACACGTTGAGGCGCCCGGCCAGCACGTCATCCTGCAGCGGCCCGGAAACCACGCCGCGGTATTCGCGCAAACCGTGCTCGCCCTGGCTGGCTTCAAGGCTGGTTTCAGGTTCAAAGGTAGGTGGGCGGGTGATGATGCTCAGCGCGCCGGCGCTGGTGTTCTTGCCGAACAAGGTGCCTTGCGGCCCGCGCAGGACTTCGATGCGCTCGATGTCCATCAACTCGGTGAAGGCCATGCCCTGGCGCGCCTGGTAAACGCCATCGATGTAGGTGCCGACGCTGCCTTCCAGGCCATCGTTGTAGGGGGTGGCGCCCAAACCGCGCAGTCCTAACCCGGCGAAGCGGGCGTCATGACCGGACACCACCAGGCCGGGTACCCGTTGCTGGATGTCCTGAAGCCGATGCAGGCCGGCCTCGTCCAGTTGATCACCATAGAGCACGCTGATTGGCATCGGTACGTCCTGCACTGCTTCCTCGCGGCGCCTGGCGGTGACGGTTGATTCATCCAGCGTGAGCAGGCCGGGTGCTTCTGGTGCGGCATGTGCCTGCGCCCAGGGCAGTGCCACAACACAGCCGAGCCAGAGCAGCCGATAACCCGGACCCGGCATGCTAAACCTCCGTGGCCATCTCGCGACGCACCGTGTCCGGGCAGGCCAGCGCCTTGACCCAGGCCAGCAATGCTCGGCTGTCGGCGGGCTTGAGCAGTACCGCGTCGAACGCCAGGGCATCCGGATAATCCTGCGGCCTGCGTGGCGGGACCGCTGAATACAGCATCACGGGCAGAGGCCCGCAGTGATTGCGCACCTGCCGCAGCAGCTCCCAGCCGTCCATGCCGGGCATCATCTGGTCGCTGATCAGCAGATCGACCGTTTGTGCAGCCAGGCAAGCCAGGGCGGCTTCGCCGTCCGCCGCCAGGCTCACGTCAAAACCATAGCCGGCCAGCAGGTCGTACAGCCATTCGTTGTTCTGCAAGGCGTCATCCACCAGCAGAATATGTTTGCCCCGGCCGTCGAGCGGCGCGGCGTTGTTGTCGACGATGCCCAGTTCCAGATCCTGTTCCCCGGCGCAGTTGAGTCGCAGGCAAAAACTGAAGTGGCTGCCGCCCCGTTCACTGGCCTGTGGTTCGAGCCGGCTGTCCATGCGCGCGAGCAACTGCGTGACAATCGACAAGCCCAGCCCGCTGCCGTCATAGCGCTGTGCATTAAGGCCGCGGCGGAACGGTTGCAGCAGGTGTTCGAACTCATGTGGGTCGATGCCGATACCGGTGTCGATCACGCTGAAGCGCAGCGCCACGCTCTCAGCCGTCGCGCCCGGGTCAGCGCTGACTTCAAAACGGATCTGGCCGTTGCGGGTGAACTTTGCCGCGTTCGCCAGCAGGTTCATGAGGATTTGCCGAAGACGTGTGAAGTCGGCCTCGACCAGTGGCGGCAGGTCATCGGCCAGCCGCGCTTCGAAGGCATTGCCCTGGCGCGCGGCGAGAAAGCCGGCCTCGTCAATGATTTCCTTGAGGAAGCCGTACAGGTAACCCGGTGCGAGGGTCAGTTGCATGTGCTCCAGCTCGCCACGGGAAAATTCGAGCATCTCATCGATCAGTTCCAGTTGCTGGCGCGCATTGCGTTCGATCGTGGCTGGATAATCGCGATTCGGCCCGGCGTGCAGCAGGCGCGCATAGTCGATGATGCGTACCAGCGGCGAGCGCAGGTCGTGACTGATCCGCGCCATCAAGGCGCTGCGCGCCGCCAGGGATTCGCGCAACTGCGCGGTGCGCAGCGCCACCGTGCTTTCCAGGCGTTCGTGCTCGGCCTGGCGTTGTTGTTCAAGGCTGGACAGCGCGTGCCTTTCACGGTCGCGGCTGCGCACGACTTCCATGATCAGGGTGCACACCAGCAACGCCACGCCCGCAAGCGTGGACGATAAGCTGTATTTGCTGGCCGGCGACTGCCAGGGCAACTGTTCCTGCGGGAAGAACATCCGCATCAGCAATTGGCCCAGCAAGAGCCCCGGCACCAGCCAGGCCATCCAGCTGTAACCCAGGCGTCGGCGCCAGGCCATGCCTAACGTGGCGAGCAGCACGGCATAAAAGCTGATCAGCGACCATTGGACCAGTTGTGCGCCCTGGACCGGATCGACGTTCAGCCACCAGAGTCGGCCCAGAATGCAGCCCGACAGGGGCAACCCATAGCTCCAGCCAATGGCTTTGGGCAGGCGCGATACCTGTAGCAGCACGCGCATGTAGGCCACAAACAGGATGAACGAGACTACGCTGGCGCAGGTCAGCCACTCGCGCGTCCAGCCCAGCGCAGCGGGCCAGTAGACCAGGTAGCCGTTGAGGATGCCGGTCAGCAGGATGTAGCTGAGCACCGCGCCCGCATTCACGGTCAGCAATCGGGAGCGCAGGATCCAGCCGACGATCAGGCCGAACGGCACGACCAGCAGGACGATGCCAAGGGTGAGTCCGTCGCTCAGGTAGGTCTGTTGCTGACTGCGCAGCAGCGCCGGTTCCGACCACAGTTGCGGCTCCAGCAGCAGTTGGAAATGGCTGGTCACGCGGATGAGCACCGTGACGTGTTCCCCGGCGGCCAGCGAGATCGGGAACGCGGGCTGACGCGCGGGGGGCTGGGGCCAATCGGCCAAGGGATGGGCGCTGCCGGCACGTGCATCGCTCCAGTGTCCATCGGCGTGCTGGTAGACGCGAATGTCCTCCAGGCGCGGCGCCCCGACCACCAGCAGGCGCGAACATGTCACGTCGCTCGCGTTGGTGAGCTGCACGCGCAACCAGAACGCCGAGCGGCTATAGCCTTGGGTCGGCCAGCCTGGGCGTGGGGTGGCGAAACGCGCTTCGGGCAGTCGAGCAACATCGTCCACGCCCAAGCGGGCCTGGGTATCCTCGAACACATGCAGCGTGGGCATCAGGTCCAGGTGCTCGGCCCGGCACATATCCACGGGGGCGGCGCGCAGCAGGCCCGCGAACAGCAATGCCATTGTCAGCAACAGGCATTGTAGAAATCGCATCAGGCCTGCTCGTTGCCCAGGGAGTGCTGGCGGAACTGGCTGGGCGTCATGCCGATGCGCTGGCGGAATGCGGTGGTGAAGTTGCACGCATTGCGAAAGCCCACCAGTTCGGCGACGTCCTGCACGCTCATGGCGCTTTCGCAGAGCAGTGCCTGGCCCCGACGCAGCCTTGCATCGCGAATGTAGGCGAACACGGTCAACCCCAGGTGCTCACGGAAAATCGCCGAGAGGCGTTTTTCATGGGTGCCGACTTTTTGTGCCAGGCAGGGCAGGGAGGGTATGTCGTCCAGTTGATGTTCAATCACTCGCATGGCCGCCCTCAACACGATTTCATCGCCTTGCGGTGCTGGCTCGGCCAGGCTGGCCTGAACGGGTGGCGGCGCTCGCCAGGTCAATTGCAGATGAATCCGGATGCGCGCCAGCACTTCCTCGGGAGCGTAGGATTTGGGGATGTAGTCCACCGCGCCCACAGCCAGCCCTTCGAGGCGTTCCAGTGAGGTATTTGCCGATGACAGGAACAGGATCGGCGTATGCCGGGTGGCCGGCGCTTCGCGTAACAGCCTGCACAGGCTGAAGCCGTCCATGTGTGGCATGTGAACATCCAGCACGATCAGGTCCGGACGCAGGGCAAGTGCCCGTTGATAGCCCTGATGGGCATCGCTGGCAACCGAGACGCGCCAGGACTGGGTCTTGAGCAGAATGAGCGTGGCACGGATATCTTCAGGGGCGTCGTCGATCAGCAGAATATGCGGCACCGCGTCCTGCGCAGTCGCTGCCTGCCTTTCGTGGTGGCCATTGTTCATTCGCCAGGTTCTCTTATCTGTTTTGTTGCCGCGACATCGTCAGCGAACCCGGGGGGATTCGTCGGCAGGCCTTCGCTCGGGGGTTGTCTGCCTGCCGGATTGCCGCACTTTAGAGCGTTTTGCAACGATAAGTCACGTCACGCCTTCTTGTGGAAATGCAGCTCTTCAGCCACGGCGATGAACTGGCGCAGCAGGCGGGTTTCGATCATTTCCTCTGTTCCTTCATTGAACTGATCAGCAGGCTTACATGGACTCGACATTAACTTGATATTAATCAGGCATCGACTTTGGCTGCCGTTAGTATTAAACAGGTCCGACAGACATTGTTAGGGTGAAGGGCACTCCAGAGGAAATAGCCAATGAACTTTACCGGAAGAACTGCGATTGTAACGGGCGCCGGTCGGGGGCTCGGCTTTAGTTATGCGCGCCGGTTAGCCACCTTGGGCGCCAACGTCGTGATCAGTGATGTCGGGGCCGATAAGCTGGGCGCAGGGGGCGATGGTTCGATTGTCATGCACGCGGTGCAAACCCTCAATGCGTTGAGCATGGAAGGTGCACCCGTGGGCATCCTGGTCAACACGGTATCGCCGGTGGCCAAAACGCGTATGTGCGGCCCCGTCGATCTGGCCCGCGTCAAAGCCGCCAGTGCCGAGCAGGTTGCCCAACGTTGGAACGAAATCAAGGAGTGTTGAGTATTTCTGCTCAGCAAGCGGTGACTTTTCCGAGGTCGAGTTCTCTGCTCTTTGGTGATGGGATCTTTCGACGTACGTTTTCGTACAACACGTGCTAAAGAAAGAAAAAGCGCGCCGATACAGTCTTTGAGGTTTGAGTAAACCAGGTGTTCTGCGGGTTTGCCTTCGTAGTGTGCATTTACACGCCTCTATACGGCCAGGGAAAGGCCCATCTCGGGACTTACACAATGCTCAACAAACTCAGCATTTCGCAAAAGCTCTATGTCAGCTTCTTCATTATTGTGTTGTTGATTGGACTGTTGGTAATAAGCGCTTACCGGGGCTTTGGGCAGGTTGAAGAGGCGACCAGGAGTAACGTTCACAGCTATGAGGTTCTCAGTGGCATTCAGGTAGCGCTTGAACAATTGATCAATATTGAAACCGGCATGCGCGGTTTTGTCATATCGTCAAAAGATGCTTTTCTGGAACCGACGATAGCGGGAGAAAAACGCTTTGGCGAAGTGTTGGCCCTACTGAAAAACCTGACGGCCGATAATGCGCAGCAACAGCAACGCCTCGCTGCATTGGGCGACACCCAGAAGCGTTGGATCGACGAAGATGTCCACCCGATCATTGCCCAGCGCCGAGATTTGACCCAGCGCAATGCACCTGACGAAGAGCTGGACCAGCGCATTGCATCGGGCGCCGACAAGACCAAGATGGACAGCATGCGCGCTGTGTTATCGCAGATTGCTGACGCCGAGAACAAACTCCTGGATACCAGAGCTCAGCAAATGACCGACGCCAAGCATTTTGCGTTGCTGGTCCTGTTTTGCGGCGGCGTTGCAGCGGCGATTCTGTCCGTGATTCTGGCCACGTCTTTGGGCCGAAGCACCACCGCGCGCCTGCAACTGGCGATTGACGCCGCCACGGCGATTGCCAACGGCAGACTCGACACCGTGATCGACACAAGCAGCCATGACGAGTTGCCCAAAGCCTTTGACCGTATGCAGAACCGCCTGCGTGAAATGATTCAACAGATCAGTCAGGCCGCCAGTCAACTGGTCGTGGCTGTGCAGCAAATATCCGGTGCATCCGAGCAGCTTTCCGGCGCCATTCAAGAACAATCAACGTCGGCGTCGATGATGGCGGCCACCGTCGAAGAACTGACGGTCAGTATTCATCACGTCTCCGAAAACGCGGATGAAGCCCACAAGTTGGCGACCCGTTCAGGCCAGCAGTCGAACGACGGTGCACAGGTCATTGAAAATACCCTGTCCAGCATGATGGGGATTGCCAAGACGGTGCAGCTTTCCTCCACGCAGGTCGCGGGGTTGGGTCAACACTCGGAGCAAATTTCCTCGATCGTCAGTGTCATCCAGGGCATCGCTGATCAGACCAATCTACTGGCACTCAACGCCGCGATTGAGGCGGCCCGCGCGGGTGAGCAAGGTCGTGGGTTCGCGGTGGTAGCCGATGAGGTGCGGCTGCTGGCGCAGAACACTGGCAAGTCGACCAAGGAAATCGCGAGCATGATCGAGAAAATTCAGCTTGGCGTACGCGACACCGTTGAAAGCATGCGCAGCGGCGTTCAGGAAGTGGATCATGGCGTGGAAATGGCGGGTACTGCCGGTCACGCCATTGTCGAGATCCGCGACAGCTCGGACAAAGTCCTGAAAGTGGTCGATCAAATCTCGTTTGCCTTGCGTGAACAAACGGCTGCAAGCCAGGATGTTGCGCGTAATGTCGAGCGCTCAGCGCAGATGGCTGAGCAAAATAATATGTCCGTCCAGGAGTTGCTTAAAACCAGCGGCGGATTAAAAAGCCTTGCCACCAGCCTGCAACTTGAAGTGAGCAAGTTTCAGCTCTAGCGTTCTGGTTGTTGGAGCAAGAGGCAAATACGCCAGCCGGAAAACAGACAGGTGTGTGGACGTGACGCCATTGTCCGGCGAACACACCTGTCTGCTGCCATCACCTGAGGTGAAGGTGTCGCAACTCATCGGGCAGGCGATCTGCCCCACCAGAACGCTGGTTGGCGAACAGCTCGTCTTCCAGTTCCGCGCGGGACTTTGCTGGGTATGAGGAGAACTCATATCCCCATGACTTTTAATGGTTACAGCCCCTCCGACCCCCGATGTTAAAAAATCGCAAACACAGCTCATCAATAACAAAAAGAGCGTTTGCAATCATGACTAAGCCCCTCTGCCGCGTCCTCGCCAGCCTAGTGTTGCGCTCTTCTTACCCCGATGTTTGCCACGCGATCGTCAAGACCTGCGTGCGCCTCTGATCACCCAAAATAAATCCAAAAAGAGTAATGACTCATGAAAGAACTCGACCTGTACATCGGTGAAGGTTTTGAAGGACCAGGCGTGAACGCCGCGCACATCAACATTCTGATCGGCCCGCGTAACGGTCCGGCGGGGCAGGCGTTTGCCAACAGCCTGGCGTCGCCGAGCCAGGGGCATTGCCCGTTCATGGTGATCGCCCAGCCGAACATTCCGGTCAAGCCGATGACGCTTTACGTCAACAAAGCTGCGATCAGCAGCGACTTGCATGGCAACGCCACCTGGGGCGCGTCCCAGGCCGGGATCGCCAAGGCTGTGTTGGAAGCGCTGCTGGACGGCACCTTGCCGCCGGAAGCCGAAGACGAGTGGGCGATTGTCACGGCCAACTGGGTCAACCCGGCCTGCGATGACCTCGATGCGGTGTACCTGAACAACTACAACGCCTGCCGCACCGCGATCCGCGCCGCCCTGACCGGTAAACCGGAAACCGCGCAACTGGCGGATGTGGTCGCTCACATCAGCAACCCTTTCTACACCCCAAAAGCCTGAGGTCTGCGCCATGCAATACATCCGTTTGGGCAACTCCGGCCTGCAAGTCTCCCGCCTGTGCCTGGGCACCATGAACATGGGCACCCCGGACTGGAAACCGTGGATCTTCGATGAAAAGCAAAGTGAGCCGATCGTCGCCCATGCCCTCGACAACGGGGTGAACTTCATTGACCTGGCAGACTTCTATTCCGCCGGTGTCGGCGAGGAAGTGGTGGGGCGCATCGTCAAGCGCCTGGCTCGCCGCGAAGACCTGGTGATCACCACCAAGGTGGGCTACGGCACCCGCAACGGTATCAATGCCAGCGGCCATTCGCGCAAGCACATCATGGACAGCATCGACGCCTCGCTGAAGCGCCTGAACATGGATTACGTCGATGTGTTCATGCTGCATTACTTCGACCTGAATACCCCGGTCGAAGAAACCATGAGCGCCATGAATGACATCGTGCGCTCCGGCAAAGCCCGCTATATCGGTGTCTCGACCATGCTCACCGGACAACTGGCAAAAATCCTCATGGCCTGTGAGCGCAATGGTTGGGTCAAGCCGATCAACATGCAGCTGCAATTGAACTGCGCCTACCGCGAAGAAGAGCGCGAGATGATTCCGTTCTGCCGCGACCAAGGCCTCGGCGTCTCGGTGTTCAGCCCGCTGGCTCGCGGCTTGTTGACCGGCGATGTGCAATCGACCCGCAACCAGACCGACTTTTTCACCCAGCAGATGTACAGCGATGAAGCCTCGTTCGAGATCGCTCATTCGGTGCAGCGCGTGGCGCGGGCCCGTGGTGTCTCGAACGCGCAGATCGCTCAAGCCTGGGTTGCCAATCATCCGGGCGTCGATTGCATGCTGGTCGGCGCCGACACCACCGCGCAGTTCGACAGTGCCTTGGCAGCCCTGGAAACCAGGCTCGACGCCGAAGAACTGCATGAGTTGGAACGCAACTACACCCCGTGCGACGTGATCAACGATTACACCGCCGGCAAACGCATCCTGCGCTCGGCTCGCCCGGCTCTGGAACGCTTTACTCTGACCGAGGCTGTGGCATGAGCACGCTGATCCGTAACGGCAATTTTATCGACGGCCAATGGTCGAGCGGTGGTGCGACCTATCCGGTGTTGAACCCGGCCAATGGCGAAGTGATCACTGACGTGCAAAAGGCCGGCGCCGAGGAAACCAACCTCGCCATCGCCGCCGCCAACCGTGCCTTGCCGGCCTGGCGAAAATTGACCGCCAAAGAACGCAGCCAGCGCCTCAAGTGCTGGAGCGAACTGATGCTGAGCAACCAGAAAGACCTGGCCACGTTGCTCAGCCGCGAGCAGGGCAAACCGCTCGCTGAAGCCATGGGTGAAGTGGTCTACGCCGCAAGTTTTCTGGAATGGTTCGCCGAAGAAGCCAAGCGCGCTTACGGCGACGTAATCCCCAGCCATAAGGCTGATGCGCGAATCATTGTGGTCAAGGAGGCCATCGGCGTGGTTGCGGCGATCACCCCTTGGAACTTCCCGCTGGCGATGGTCACGCGCAAGGTCGGTCCGGCGCTGGCGGCGGGTTGCACAATGATTCTCAAACCATCGGAAGAGACGCCTTTGTCAGCTTTCGCCTTGGCGGTGCTGGCCGAGCAGGCGGGGATTCCGGCCGGCGTGTTCAACATCGTCTCGGGTGATGCAGTGGCGATTGGCGGCGCGCTGCAAGCGAGCGGCATCGTGCGCAAACTGTCGTTCACCGGCTCGACCCGCACCGGCAAGCTGTTGATGCGCCAAGCGGCGGATACGTTGAAAAAAGTCTCGCTGGAATTGGGCGGCAACGCGCCGTTCATTGTGTTCGACGACGCCGATCTGGATGCTGCCGTCAAAGGCGCGATGGCCTCGAAATTCCGCAACACCGGGCAGACCTGCGTCTGCGTGAACCGCTTCTTTATCCAGGACGGCGTGTACGAAGCGTTCACCGGCAAACTCGCCGAAGCGGTCGCCGCGATGCGCGTCGGCAGCGCACTGGACGGTGAAACCGAGCAAGGTCCACTGATCAACGCGGCGGCGTTGGCCAAGGTTGAGTTGCACGTGAGTGACGCCTTGAAGAAGGGCGCCACGTTGTTGTGCGGCGGTCGTCGTCATGCGCTGGGCGGCACCTTCTACGAGCCGACCATCCTCTGCGACGCCAACAGCGACATGCTGATCGCTCAGGATGAAACCTTCGGCCCGGTAGCGGCGTGCTTCCGTTTCAAGGACGAAGCCGAAGTATTGCAACGGGCGAATGACACACCCTACGGATTGTCGGCGTACTTCTACAGCCGCGACATTGGCCGCGTCTGGCGCATGGCCGAAGGTTTGGAGGCCGGCATGGTCGGGATCAACGAAGGCATCATCTCCACGGAAGTCGCGCCGTTCGGCGGCATCAAGGAGTCGGGGCTGGGTCGCGAAGGCTCCAGGTACGGTCTGGAAGACTATCTGGAAATCAAATACCTGTTGATGGGCGGCCTCTGACCCCCAACCGTAATCCTTGTGGGGGCGAGCGAACTCACTCCCACAGGTTCAAGCGCTGTCGATTTCATTTCTCCGTCAATAACAACAATTGGAGACGAACATGTCCGCTCAATCGATAAAGATCGATGACCTGCCCATCGGGCGCTTTCATATCAAAATTGCCGGTCTCACGTTCGGCGCGCACTTCACCGACGGCTACATCCTCGGCCTGATCGGTATTGCTTTCACGTTGCTCAGCCCGCAGATGCAGCTCGATGCCTTCTGGCAAGGCCTGATCGGCGCTTCGGCACTGATTGGCCTGTTTCTTGGCAGCCTGTTCTTCGGCTGGATTTCCGACAAGGTCGGTCGGCAGAAAATCTTCCTGGTCAGTTTTGTCCTGATCACCATTGCTTCGGTCATGCAGTTCTACGCCGAAACTGCGATGCAGCTATTCCTCTGCAGGGTAATAATCGGCATTGGCCTGGGCGGCGACTTCAGCGTCGGCCATGCGATGCTCGCGGAGTTTTCGCCGAAAAAACACCGGGGCGTGTTGCTCGGTTCATTCAGCGTTATCTGGACGTTCGGCTACGTCGCCGCGACCTTCGTCGGCACCGCGATGCTCAGCCTGGGGGATGACGCCTGGCGCTGGATGCTGGCTTCATCGGCAATTCCGGCGGCGCTCATCCTGATCGCGCGAATCGGCACACCCGAGTCACCGCGCTGGCTGGTCAATCAGGGGCGGATCGCCGAAGCACGGGCGATTGTCAAAAAACACCTGGGTGATAATGTCGAACTCGATGAAACCCGCTCCACCGAAACCCGTTCCGGCTACGCGGTGCTGTTCAGTCGTGAATACCGTAAACGCACTGCTTTCAACTGCCTGTTCTTCGTCTGCATCGTCATGCCGTACTTCGCTATCTACACCTTCCTGCCGTCGATCCTGCAGAAGATGGGCTTGGCGGAGGGCTTTGGCACCGAGTTGATGCTCAACATGCTGCTGATCCTCGGCGCATTGATCGGCATCTGGTGCACGGTGAAGTTCTCGCGCCGAGGCTTCTTGATCAATTCGTTCATCATCCTCGCGGTAGCCTTGTTCCTGCTGGCGGTACTGCCGGGCAGTGCGGCGTTCCTGATGGTGCTGGTGTTCGGCGTGTTCACGCTGGTGTTGTCGGCGGTGAGCAATCTGGTGGGCGTGTTCCCGGCCGAGAGCTTTCCGACCGAAGTGCGGGCCAGCGGTATTGGCCTTGCTACGGCGGTGAGTCGTTTGGGCTCGGCGGTCAGCACGTTCCTGTTGCCGGTGAGCGTGGCCGGTATCGGCTTGAGTCCGACCATGGGCATATTGGCGGCTATTCTGGCGTTGGGGGCGATCATTTCCTGGGCTTGGGCGCCGGAGACCAAATCCCTGACGCTGAGCCAGGCGTGCAAGGCGCAGAGTCCGGTGGAGAGCGGGGCGCCCGTTGCGGTGAAAGTCGTCGCGCCCATCTAAAACCTACCACCAGCCCAATGTGGGAGCGGGTAAGCCCGATCCCACAGGGGACGTTGGTGTTCTATGGATTGCTGACCAACCCCAACCAGTCCGTAAACAGCCGCACTTTCGACAACCCCTGTTTATCATTCGCCACATCCAGCCAATACCCATAGGGCCCAAGCACTTCCACAGCAGTGATCGGCAACAGGCTGCCATTGGCCAGTTCCTTTTCAATCATCTGTCGGTCAATCACCGCCAGCCCACCGCCGGCCAGTGCCGTGTGGATCACCTGGTCCAACGTGCTGAACTCCAGCCCTTGCGTGGCATCGACATCCTCGCGGCCCATCGCCGCCAACCAGTTCTCCCACACCTTCAAGCGTTTGCCATCATGCAGGATGTGCAGCAGTGGAAACTGGCGCAGATCCGGCGGCTGGCCGTTGACGAACAACTCCGGGCTGGCCACTGCCATATGCCGTTCCATCACCAGCAACTGACTGCTGCAATGGTTGGCCGCTCCGAGGCCGAAGCGGATGTGGCAGTCGATTTCCGCGAGGCTGTCGTTACCGTTCTGTTGGGTCACGCTGAGGCTGATGTCCGGGTAGCGTTGGCAGAATGCGCGCAAGTGCGACGACAACCAGCGCGTGGCCCAAGTCGGTGGCGCAACTATGCGCAGGCGTTGGCGCAGGTTGGGCACGCGCACCGCTTGCAGGGCGCGCTCGATGTGGTCGAAGGCGTCGCTCAGTTGCGGGGAGAGGGCCCGGCCGGTCTCGGTCAACGACAGGCCTTGGGGCGTGCGGATGAATAGCGTCACACCGAGATAGTCTTCAAGCTGCTTGATCTGACGGCTGACCGCGCCTTGGGTAACGTTCAACCCCACCGCTGCCTGGCTGAAACTGCGGTGCCGAGCAACTTCTTCAAAGACGCGCAGCATGTTGAGCGAGGGCAGTTGACGCATGAAAGGGTGACTCCATACCTGCCTTCGACGCGGTAGTGCGCGGGCAGGTTTATTGTTTTTGGTGAGTATTGTGTATGGCGTATCTGACTCCTGTCTGAGGGGGGCTGCAAGTGGTGTTTGGGCAAAAGTCTTCGCGGGCAAGCCTTAATGCCGTGTAGGAGCGAGCTTGCTCGCGAAAAACGTAAACGATAACGCGTGCTTCCTGGATAAACGTGGCGCCTGTGAGTTCTTCGCGAGCAAGCTCGCTCCTACAAGGGATTGCGTGTTCCTTGCAGGAACGAGGTTTGCGCGCGAAGGCGTGCTCAAGAACGCCAAAAATCATGGATCAGAAGTAATACCCAATGTTCATGTACAGCTGATTCTCCCATTGGTTACTCCCACCAGCCGCCAGACTCTGGGTGTAGCTGCTGCCACCAATGTACGGATCATTTTTTCCGTACAACCATTCCGTCGCGATCCACAGTTTGCTGAAGGAAAACGAGGTCCCCAGAATCAATCGTTGCGACGTCTTGAACGCGTCGGCGGACTTGTCGAAGGCGCTGTAGTTGGCGTACAGCTTCACACCGCTTATCTGGTCGAACAGGTATTTGCCGGCGACGTCGTAGCTCAGGTCGGCGACGTACAAGTTGCCGCGACTGGCGACGTTGTAGGTGCCGTCGTATCCGCCGAGCGTAACCACTTCATCGCTGCCACGGTTGCGCGGCGACATCTGTTGCCGCGCCGCTTGCAATTGCACGCCCCATGGGCCGTTCTTGCCGAGGTAGTGCACGGCCACCGCGTTGCGGCGGCCATCGTTATCGGTGTCCTTGTTTTCCAGGGTCGAGGTCAGGCCGGAGAGGCCGATTTCGGATTTCCACCCGCCCAGGTCCAGGGCTTTGGCCACGCGCAGCACCACGGTATTGCGCTCCTGGTTGTCGCTGCCGTCGCCTACGTACCTGTCGGCCCCGGACACCACGCTGGAATACGTCACCCCTTTGCTCGTGCCCTTGCCTTGCCACGCCGGGCGCAGGTAGTAGCCGGCCTGGATATTCCAGTCGCCACTTTGCTGGATGTACTTGGCGCCGACTTGTTGCACATCTTCCAGGCCGATGACGTTGCCCAGGGTTTCGTAAAAGGTGCTGCCGAAGTAAGGCTGCAACCCGAACGGCACGGTATTCAGGCCTACCTGCACTTGTTGGTCGGGATTGAACTTGTAGCCGACCCAGGCGAACTTGGCGAACTGGATATCGCCGTAATTCTTGGTGTACTGGTAGGGATAGGAGCGGCCGTAGAAGCGGTACTGGGCCTCGCCGATCCAGCTGTCAGAGTTGTACTTGGCGCTGAGGAACACCGTGTCCAGACCAAACTTCTGGATGTCGCGGTCCGGATCGTAATCCCAGCGCGCCCGGATGGCGCCGCCGAGGTCGAGGTTGTCGGTGACCTGTACTGCCATGGCCGGGGCCGCGAAGGCGCCGAGCAGCGGAATGAGGACGATGGAACGGACCGCAATCTGGGTGGTAGTGCGCACAGTGATACTCCTGATTTTTTAGTTATGGTTGGCAACAGCAGCCCACGCCGCAGCGAACGCTGCGACTTGGTAAAAGGGTTATTGACTCAGTGTGTATGCGGTCGGATCAGCCTCAGAGCAGGTTCTGTGACAGGCACCATGGGGATCGCCGAAGCGCCGGGGGCCGCGGCGAGCAAGGTCTGTGTGTAGGTGTTTTGCGGACGCAGCAACACCTGTTCGGCCGTTCCATATTCCACGACTTCGCCCTGGCGCATCACCGCGATGTAGTCACTGATCTGCGCCGCCACGCGCAGGTCGTGGGTGATGAACAAGATGCTCAGGTTGAGGCGCTGTTGCAGCTCGGCGAGCAGCTCCAGCACCTGCTTTTGCACCGAGACATCCAGCGCCGAGACGCTTTCATCGGCGATCAACACTTCCGGGCGCATCGCCAGGGCACGCGCGATGCCGATGCGCTGGCGCTGACCGCCGGAGAACTGCCGGGGTTTGCGCTTGAGGGCGTCACGCTTAAGCCCGACCTGTTCCAGCAAATCACCGGCCTCGGTCCACGCATCCCTGGCCGACAAACCGCGCAATTGCGCCGCGCGGGCGATGATGTCGCCGACCCGATGGCGTGGATTGAGCGAGCCGTACGGGTCCTGGAAAATCATCTGAATCCGCCGCCGATTGGCCGCCAGCGCAGAGCCGCGCAACGCGAGAAAATCCGTGTCACCCACCCAGACGTGGCCGCTGTCGCTTTCCACCAGCCGAATCGCCGCTTTCACCAGGGTGCTTTTGCCCGAGCCTGACTCGCCGACAATCGCCAGCGTCTTGCCCCGTGGCAGTTGCAGCGAGACATCCTTGAGCGCCGGAATCAACCGGCCACCGACGTTATAGGTCTTGGTCAAGTGCTCGATGCGCAGCGCCAGCTCACCGTCGGCGCACGGCGCGTGCAGCTCTGGGTGCAGGGCCGGCACAGCGGCGATCAACTTGCGGGTGTACGGGTGTCTTGGCGAGTTGAGCACTTGATCGCGTTCACCGATTTCCACCAGCACGCCGCCCTCCATCACCGCGATGCGGTCAGCGATTTCCGCCACCACGCCGAAGTCGTGGGTGATGAACAGGATGCCGTGTTGACCACGACCGCGCAGGTCGCGGACCAGTTTCAGCACTTGGGCCTGTGTGGTTACATCCAGCGCCGTCGTCGGTTCGTCGGCAATCAGCAAATCCGGGTTCATTGCCAGCGCCATGGCAATCACCACCCGCTGGCATTGGCCGCCCGAGAGTTGATGCGGGAAGCTGTTGGCAATCCGTGGCGGGTCGGGCAATTGAGTCGAGTCGAGCAGGGCGAGCATGCGTTCGCGGCGCTCCGTGGCGGGCATCTGCGGCGCATGAATATCGAAGATTTCTTCGACCTGCTGACCAATGCGAATCGCCGGGTTCAGCGCCGCCATCGGCTCCTGGAAAATCATCGCAATGCGGTTGCCGCGCAGCGTGCGCAGAGCGTTTTCATCCATGCGGCAGATATCGTCGCCGAGGAAATCAATCACGCCTTCACTGTGGCGCAGGCCTTTGGCGTAATCGCCCATGATCGCGGCCGAGAGTACCGATTTGCCGGAGCCCGACTCGCCGATCACACAGAGAATTTCGCCTTTGCGTACGTCCAGGTTGATGCCCTTGACGGCGTGGCTACGATCGGCGCCGGCGGGCAGTTCGATGGAGAGGTTTTCCACGCTCAATACTTGTTGATGACTCATGCTCAGCTCCTTGCGCCTTTCTGGGCGTGCTCGTCCAGACCGTCCGCCAACAGGCTCAGGCCCAGCATCAGGGTGGAGATGGCAATGCACGGGAAGATCACCAAATGGGGGAAGGCGATGGCCATGCTGCGGCCTTCGTTGATCATGCCGCCCCAGTCAGGGGTCGGCGGCGGCAAGCCGAGGCCGAGGAAGCCAAGGGCGCCGATCATGATCGCGGTGTAGCCGATGCGCAGGCAGAAATCGACGATCAACGGGCCGCCGCAATTGGGCAGGATTTCCACCAGCATGATCCGCAGCGCTCCTTCGCCCTGGGTGATGGCGCTGAGCACGTAATCCCGCGAGCGTATGTCGATGGTCAGTGCGCGCATGATCCGGAAGATCGCCGGAGCGCTGGTGAAGGTCACCGCAATCAGAATGTTCAGCGCCGACGCGCCGAGGGCGATGATGATCACGATGTACAGCACCAGCACCGGGAACGACAACACAGTGTCGGCGACATAGGACAGCAGCGCATCGACCCAGCCATTGAAGTAGCCGGCGCACAGGCCCATGGCGATGCCGACGGCAAATGCAGTCAGCGTTGCCAGAATTGACCAGAACAGCACGGTGCGCGTGCCCCAGATCAGCCGCGAGAGAATGTCCCGGCCGATCATGTCGGTGCCGAGCAGAAAGTGCATCCCGTCGCCATCCGGCGTCATCGGCGTCAGCAGCGGGGTGAAGCTTTCCAGCGGATCATGGGGCGCCAACCACGGCGCGAACAGCGCCATCAGCACCCAGCCGCCGACCAGCAGCAAACCAAGTAACGCAAGGGGATGTTTGAACGAATTGAGGAAATTCATTGGCCACCTCCGCCAAGACTGCGCAACGTTATGCGCGGGTTGAGCCAGGTATAGGCCAGGTCAGAGAAGATTTTGGTCGCGCCGACTACGATGCCGCTGATCATTGCGCAGGCTTCGATCAGGTAGACGTCATGGTTAAGCGACGCGGTGTAGAGCAGCGAGCCGAAGCCTTTGTAGGCGAAGAACACCTCGACCACGATCACGTTCGACAGCAGCCACGGGATGTACAGCATGATCACGGTGATGGGGGCGATCAGCACGTTGCGCAGGGCATGGCGCAACACGATACGTGAGGTCGACGCGCCTTTGAGGCGGGCGGTGCGGATGTAGGGTGCCTGCATCACTTCGACCATCGAGGCCCGCGTGATCCGCGCCAGATAACCGATGCCGAACAGGCATAGCACCATCAGTGGCAGCGCCAGTTCCACTGGGTTGAAGCCGTCGCTCATGCTGCTCACGCCCGGCAGCCAGTTAAGCCAGAACACGAAAATCGCCGAGACAAACACCGCACTGGCGAAGTCCGGGATCGAGGTGGTGACGATCGACAGAAACGATACCAGTCGATCCACCGCCGAGCCCTGGCGAATCCCGGCCAGGATACCGAGTGTCAACGCCACCGGTACCATCACTGCCAACGCCAATCCAGCGAGGATCAATGTTTGCCCGAGGTTCGGCAGCAGCAGGTCGATCACCGGCTCACGAAAGTGCACCGAAGTGCCCCAGTCGCCGCTGAGAAAATCCTTTAGCCACACCAGGTAGCGCCAGACGAAAGGTTGGTTGTAACCGTGTTCCACCAGCCATGCGGCGCGTTGGTCGGCGGCAGAGTAGGGGCCGAGGACGTTGATTGCAACGTCCTCAATGTTCAGTTCCAGGGCCAGGAACACGATCACCGACACCGACAGCAAAGTTGCCGCCAGCGCCAATAACTTGCGCAATAGAAATTCAGCCATGCTTGCACGCTCCGGCTAATCAAGGGATGGCGGCCCGCCGCAACTGAGTGGGCGGGCGCGTTCGGGGCGCCTGAATCAGGCGCTCAACCAGACTTGATCCATTGGGTAGAAGTCCGAGGGGTGAACCTCAAAGCCCTGGACCTTCTTGCTCGCGGCAGTGAACTTGTCGCCCCAGAACGGCTGGACCATGACGCAGGCGTCTTGCAGGATCTGCTCGACGCTTTGCATCGCTGCGGCTCGTTGTTTCGGGTCGATGATGCCCATGGCGTTGTCCAGCGCTGCGTCGAACGCTGGGTCGCTGTAGTGGCTTTCATTCCACGCCGCGCCGCTGCGGTAGGCCAGTTCCAGCGACATCACCCCAAGCGGGCGGTGCGCCCAGTAGGTGAGACTGAACGCGGCCTTGTCCCAGATCGGCCAGTATTGCGTGGCGGGGATCACTTTGAGGTTGATGCGGATGCCGGCCTCGGCGCAGTTCTGCTGGAGGATCTGCGCGCAGTCCTGTTCGTAGCGGCCCTGGGTGTTGCCGACGATCAGGTCGATGTCGATGCCGTTCGGGTGGCCGGCTTCGGCGAGCAGTTTCTTCGCCGCCGCCACGTCCCGCGCACGTTTGGGCAGCGGGAAGTATTCCGGGTGGGACGGGGCGACGTGGTGGTCTTCGCCCAATGTGCCCATGCCGCGATAGGCGATCTTCAGCATTTGCGCGTTGTCGGCGCAGAGCACTACGGCTTTGCGAATGCGCAGGTCGTCGAACGGCTTCTGATCGCAGGCCATGCGCATGACGATGGTTTGCGCCGACTTGCAGGTGAGCAATTGCGCGCCCGGCAAACGTTTCGCCAGGTCCAGTTCGGCCACCGTCACCCGGTACAACACGTCCACTTGCCCAGCCTGCAGCGCCGCGAGATGGGTGGAAATGTCGGTGCCCATGTCGACGTAGCGCAATTCGTCGAGGTTGGCCGGTTTGCGCCAGTAATCGGCACGCTTGGCGAAGGTCGCCTGTTTGTTGACCGCGAACGACACCAGCTTGAACGGCCCGGTGCCCAGTGGGTTTTTCGCCCAGTCGTCACCGGCCTTGAAGCTGCGGTGGACGATGGCGCAGGTGAAGGCGTTGAGCATTTCCGGGATCGCCAGCATCGGTCGCTTGAGCACCAGGCGGAACTGGAAGTCACTGACTTTTTCGAACGCTGTAATGTCCTGGAACGCGGTGCGGTTGACCGACTTGGAATCGGCGGCAATCCAGCGTTCGATATTGTGCTGCACGTCCTCGACGTTGAAGGTGTCGCCGTTGCTCCACTTCACGTCCTGGCGCAGGTTGAAGGTCCAGGTTTTCAGGTCCTCGGACGGGCTCCAGCTCTCGGCCAGGTACGGGTGAGTGATGTTGTCGGCATCGACCCAGGTCAGGAATTCGAGGCTGTTGCGCAGCAGGTTCGAGGCTTCGATCCAGGTGATCAGCATCGGGTCCTGGATTTCCTGGATGGCGCAGGCAAACCGCAGGCTGCCGCCCTGGCGCGGCGTTACCGCGTCAGCGGCATGGGCCGAATTACCGAGCAGCGCGGAACCGAGGAAAGTGCTGGCGCTGGCGGCGGTGACGCCCAGCAGCGCGGCGGTGCGCAGGAATTGGCGACGATTGATTTCGCCACGTTTGACTTGGGTGCACAGGTCGTTCACCGCTGGATGCGGCAGAGTGCCGTCCAGTGTTATTAAGTCTTTCATATGCCTCTCCGATAACGTGCAAAAGTGCGTTTTTCGACTGGCCGCAAGTGGGGCGAGCGGCAGACGCAGTCGGTTCGATGAACCGAGACTGTCAGTGGCCGGCAGCGCAAAGGCGCAGGCGTGACAGGCGTGAAGCCGGCAGTAGAGCAAGGCGCAACGAGATCAGAAGGACGGAGGCTGGGTATGACATAGGGCTGCTCTTATGTTGTTTTTATTAGAGATGTCCGCAGTTTTGTCATCTGGGCAACGATCGACAAACGATAAATTCAACGCTGAAACGTTCGATAAATGCATGTTACTGACCGTAAGGAAGGCTGCCGCTTGAGCTAGACAGGCCGGACGGAGGAGCGCGCGGGTACGAAACACTGCGCGGTGGCCGCAAACGCCCCTTGTTCCGGGTGGGAACAAGGGGAAAACCGGACGATGTCGAAGGAGGTTACGGCGCCGTCCGAGGCAACTCAGCGCGGCATCAGGCGCGGATCGAACGGGTAGTCCGAGAGCAATTCGATGCCGTTTTCGTGGATGTAGATCTGCTCTTCGAGCTTGACCCCTTCGCCGCCCGCATCGTGACCGATGTAGCTTTCCACGCAGATGGTCATGCCGGCTTCGAACACCCCGTCGTAACCCAGTGCATCAATATCTTCGCGGTGCACCACGTACGGGTATTCACCGGTCATGCCAACGCCGTGGGCCAGGGCGAAATAGCGGTTGGCCTTGTAGTTATCCGGGATTCTCCAGGCCAGCTCGGCGTATTCCTTGAAGCTGCGGCCGGCCTTGAGCATCTCCACGTTGGTCTGCACTTGTTCGTAAGCCAGTTTGTAGAGCTCTTGTTGCTTGGCGGTGGCGGCTTGCTCGCCGCACAGGAAGGTCCGCGAAAAGTCCGCGTAGTAGCCGAAACGCCCGACCACGTCTGTGTCCAGCGCCACCAGGTCACCGGCTTCGATGGGCCGGGTGCTGCATTCCTGGAACCATGGATTGGTGCGCGGCCCGGAAGACAGCAGGCGGGTTTCGACGTAGTCGCCGTCGGTGGCGATCACGTGTTGGTGCAAGTGCGACCACAGTTCGTTTTCGCTGATGCCCGGCACCAGTTTGCTTTCCATCAAGCGCACGCCAGCCTCGGTGGCACGCAGGCTGGCGCGGATCATCTTCAGCTCGTTCGGCACTTTGATGCAGCGCGCGCGCTCCAGCGGTTCCTGGGCGTCGAAGATCTGGTAGCCGAGTTTTTGCAGTTCGAACGCAGCGGCTGAAGTGGCGCTTTCGATGGCGACGCGTTTGTTGCCGCCGCCGTGCTTGCGTACCAGTTCACCGATTTCGGCGGCCCATTGCGCAGTGACGTTATTCAGGAAGCTGTCGCAGAAGTAATAGGAAATGGCTTTGGCCGGGCGCACTTCATCGACAGTGTTGAGCTGTTCGGCCAGGTGCAGGCAGCCGCCGAATTCGAACACCACCACCGGGCCTTCTGCCGGGATGAAGGCATAACGTGCCGGGTTGCGCGCCGAGTACACCTGCATGTTGCGCGAACCGGTGGCGTAGCGCATGTGGGTCGGGTCGAACAGCACGCACGCGGCGTAGTCGCGTTTTTTCAGTTCGTTGCGCACCCGTTGCAAACGGTCGAGCTGGATCTGCTGGATCTCGGCGTACGTCGGTTCGCAGTCGGCGGGGTTGCGGTTAGGGCCGGACAGCCTCATAGGTGTTCCTCGCAGGGCAAATACGGTTAGTTTTTTCTAGGAGTTTTTGGGTGAGTCAGTCGAGCAACTGGTCGCTGCGCACCAGGTTGCGTTCGGCTTGCAGATGGGCTTCGGACAGGCGTCCGTAAAGCTGCTTGGTGCGCTGGGCACGGCCGATGATTCCGGGTTTTTCGGAGTAGGCGAAGATCGCCGTATTACGTTCAGTAGCGCCCTCGACCCGGGTTACCCGGTGCACTGAAAAGCGGCCCTTGAAGATCTGCAAGTCGCCTGGGTTGAGTTGCAGTTCCTGCACGCGGCTGCGGTCGTCCCCGCGCACCACGTTGCCGACGGCGCCAAGGTTTTCCTGGGTGCGCGAGCGGATCATCGGTGCGTACTCGAACAGACCGCCAGCCTCTGGCTTCTGGGTCATCATGCTGACGATGAATTCGTTGGTGTCGAAGTGCCAAGGCTGCTCGGTGCCTTCGGGCATCACGTTGATCACCAGCCCGGCGAACGGGTCGGCGTATTCGAAAATCTCCGGTTCGTCGAGGCAGGCACCGATAAAGCGTTTCATCATCGGCGAGACGTACAGGCGATGAATGATCGCGTCCGGGGCAATCATGTCCCGGGTGACAAAACCGCTGGTGCGCTCCATGAATGTGCGGCGCGGGTCATCCTGGGGCAGGGTAGGGTCGTCTTCAGTGAAATAGGCGTTGACCTTGCGCACCGAGTAAAAGGTCTTGCCCGACAGTGCCTGACCTTCAGTACGGGCCCGTTCCAGCGCCTCGGGCCGCAGGAAATTCTTCAGCAGGCAGCAACCGTCCTTGGCGAGTTCGGCACGGGCGTGCTCGATCAGCGCCTGCAACCGGACATGGCCCGAATCATGTATGGGGTATAACTCGGTATTAATAATGTCGCTGATATCGCCCACTTCGGCGTCGGCAAGTTGAAGGCTCATGCAAGTCTCCTGGAACTATCAATTAACAGTGTTTGGCGTTGAATCGATAGTTGCTTAAAGAGGTCCGAAGTGGAAATTACAAGTTGTGATCGAATCCATCGGCAGGGGCGATAGTTATGTCAGGCGAACTGGATGGAAGCTTACTGAAAGTGTTTGTCGCGATAATCGAGTGCCAGGGATTTTCTGCGGCGGCCGAGCGTTTGCACAAAACCCAGTCGACCATCAGCCAGAATTTGCAGCGCCTGGAAGAGATTGTCGGCACGCCGTTGGTCCAGCGCACCAGTCGCTCGGTGAGCCTGACACCCTGTGGCGAGACATTTCTGATCTATGCGCGGCAAATCCTCAAGCTGCACGCTGATGCGATCAACGCCGTGCAACTGCCGGATGAGCAGGCGTGCATTCACGTCGGCATGCCCGAGGACTACGCCCAGTTTTGCCTGGCCGGGGTGTTGCGCGACTTTCAGGCGCAGTTCCCCCAGGTGCGGCCGGACGTCTGTTGCGAGATGTCGACCGCGCTGGTCAGCCGTTTGCAGCGCGGTGAGCTGGACCTGGTGCTCGGCGTGCAACACGCCAATCTGCACGCGGGTGAATACCTCTGCGACGAACCGTTGGTGTGGGTGGCGGCTGAGGGGTGGTGCGCCGGTGCGGATGCTTCTGTGCCGCTGGCGGTGTATGCCGAGGGCTGCGCCTTTAGAGCCAACGCCGTGCGGGCGCTGGCCGAGGCCGGACGGGCGTGGCATGTGGTTTACACCAGCCAGAGCCCGCGTGGGATTGGGATTGCCATCGAACAGGGCCAGTCGGTCGGTGTCACGGCGCGACGCCTGGTGCCGTCGGGTTGGCAGGTGCTGGACGAGGCTCAGGGCTTTCCGCCGATTGAGCCTGCGCGGTTGATGTTCTGGCGTTCTGCACAGTGCCAGGCGCTGGCGGTGGAGGCTTTGGTGGACATTGTGGCGCGCCGGTTAGGCCGTTCAAAGTGGCTGGCCGAGCGCCGGTTCACAGCGTTGACGGCGGGCCATCAGCCCCAGCAATAACAGGCTGGCAGTGACCCAGCAGACGATCCAGCCATGCACCAGGCCAAACTGTCCGGTGGCTTGCAGCAGCCAGCCGCACAGCCAATTGGCGGTGGCGCTGCCCAAGCCATAACCGACCATGCTCAGGCTCACCACTTGCAGGCTTTGTACGGGGCTCAAGCGTGCGCTGAGGTAGGCGGCCATCAAGCCCCAGACCGGGAAATAGAACAGCGCGAACAGCCCGGCCGCCAGCCAGGTCAGATTCAAGCTTGGTTGCCAGAGTAGTGCGAGCATCGCCAGGCCGAAGGCGCCGATACTCAACGCCATTACTCTCAATGCCCCCCAGCGATCCGCCAGCGAACCCAACAACAATCCGCCGACAACCCCGCCAATCCCGATCAGTGTCCACAACGAGCCGGTGATCTGTGCGTTGGCGCCCAATCGTTCGCTGGCAAACGCCGAGAGGAAATTCAGGAACGGGCCGCTGATCCCGCCAATAAAGGCACTGAGCAGCAGTATGTGCAGCGCCACCGGGTATTCCACACACAGCTTCAACCATTGCCTGAGTATCCGGCGCAGCGACGGCGCGCTGCTTTGCTTGATGCGCTGGGCTGTCGCCAGCGGTGCCAGGACCCAAAAGGTCAGTAGGGTGACCATCAGTGTCAGCCCGGCGCAAACCAGCCAGAAGTGCCGCAGCGAGATGCCCTGCAACAAGGCGATCAGCACCCCGTTAAGGCAGATCGCAAACGCCGCACCTGACGACGCCAGGCCCAGCACGCGGCTGCGGTGGGAGGCGGGGATCACTTCGCCGACCAGTGCGGCGATGGCGTTCCAGTTCGCCACGGCGCAGGCCGAGACCAACGCCAGGCACAGCGCATACGGCAGCACCCACGGGGTGGCGACCGCCAAGGCCAGCAGTGCCGGGCTCAAGGCCATCGTCAGTTTTACCATGTTGCGTGGGCTGATCCACGCCGCGGCGATACCGCTGACAATCGACGCGCCCATGTAGAACAGTTGCAGCAGCGCCGCGATAAACGCGGCCTGGCTGTAGCTCAGCTCGAACACCTGGCGGATCTGGGGTAATAAGGCCGAATAGAGGAAAATACTGAAGCCGTGGGTGGTGGCGTTACACGCCGTAAAGATAAGCGCCAATAAAACAATACTTCTTGTGGGTGAGTGTGGGTTGATTGGCATGGAGTTGGCTCGGTCATTAATTGCTATGGAATGGGGCGTAAGTGCGAGGACTGCCCTAGGTAAGTGCGTTGACTGGGTCGGGCATTTAATTCAAATAAGACTAGCGTCTCTATAAATAAAACAGCCAGTGCTTAATAGTCATGAGTGTGCTGCGAAATACTCATGCTATTTATACGTCGGCGACAGCGGCAGGGCTGAAAGCGACGTCATTGAATCGTGCCGATTACCTGTGGCGAGGGAGCAGGGAGTCGCCCACCACAACACAAAAATGCATGTTACTCGGGAAATTTCCCGCAAGCCGTGGGATGCTTGGGGCTCGTCAGCCCCAGCGCGAGTCCTGTTCATGAAACGCAAAATGCCCGCACTCAATGCGCTCAAAGCCTTCGAAGTGGCCGGCAGTACCGGCAGTTTTACCCGGGCGGCGGAGCTGCTCAATGTCACTCAAAGTGCCGTCAGCCGCCAGGTGCGCCAGCTCGAAGAACAGCTCGGTGAGAATCTGCTGGAACGCCGGCACCACCACCTTGAACTGACCAGCGCCGGCCGGGTTCTGCTGCGGGCACTGCATCAATCCTTCGACAAAATCGAGCTGACAGTGCGCAGCATCCAGCAGAAGTCCCACGCTAATCGCCTGCACATCAACGCGCCGCCAACCTTCACCAGCCGCTGGTTGATGCCGCGCCTGGGACGGCTGCGGGAAAAACACCCCGAATTGGAGCTGAGCATTACCACGCGCTTGCAGGACAGCCTGGCGGAAACCAGCACCCTGGACTGCGCGATCCGCTTTGGCGATGGCGAATGGGATGGGCTGGACAGCTCGCTGCTGCTTCAGGAACGGCACATTGCGGTGTGCGCGTCGTCGTTGTATGCGCGGGAAGCGAGCGAGGGCGAAATCGACCTTAATCGCCTGACCTTGCTGCACGTGTTGGCCAGGGAAGATCAGCGTTATCTGACCTGGAAACACTGGCTCGACGCGGCGAAAATCAGCGGCGTGGATACCCAGGGCGGTTATGAATTCGACCTGCTGGACCTGGCGATTCGTGCGGCCACCGACGGCCTGGGTATCACCATTGCCGACTGGCACATGGTTGCCCCGGAGCTGGCCAGCGGGCAGTTGACCCAGGTACTGAACGTGCATGTGGAAGGGCATCAATCCTACTGGTTGGTGACCCGGCCGGAGCAAACCTTGATGCCGCAACTGCAGGTGTTCGCCCAGTGGTTGCAGGAAGAAATCTGGTTGGCGCAAAGGCAGCTCGAACCCTCCACCGCCGCCAGTTGACCCACCCAACCTTCAGGGGACATTTGATTCCTTCTCGGGGAACATGCATTTTTTGAATGTTACGCCGCTCGATAAATCGTTTGTTCAACCCCCTCAGGATGCCAAGACTGCGGGAACTGGATAAAAACAACGATGGGCGATGCACATGCGACTTGAGCGAAACTTTGTAAACGGTCACTTCATTGAGCCTGCCAGCGATGCGCTGATTGCAGTCTACAACCCGGCGACTGAAGCGTTGGTCGGTCAGGTTTCGGCCGCCACCCGTGCTGAAGCCACGGCAGCTGTCGAGGCTGCCGCCGCCGCCCAGAAGCGCTGGGGCAAACTCACCAGCATTGAACGCGCCGAGCATCTGCGTTCATTCGCCGACGCCCTGGAGGCCTGCGCCGAGAGCATCGGTGCTGCACTGGCCGCCGAGTCCGGCAAAAGTGTCAGCGACGCCAGCAACGAAGCCCGTTACGCCGCGCAAGTCACCCGATACCACGCCGAGTGGGCACGGCGGATCGAAGGCGAGATCATCCCCAGCGACACCCCGAACGAAAACCTCTTCCTGCACCGCGAGCCGATTGGTGTGGTCGCCTGCCTGATTCCTTTCAACTACCCGGTCTACACGTTGCTGCGAAAAATCGCCCCGGCACTGATTGCCGGTAATACCGTGGTGGTGCGCCCGAGTAACAACACCCCGACCTCCGCGTTTGAAATCGCCAAGGCGGTGCAGCAATCCGGTCTGCCCGCTGGGGTGGTCAACATACTGACCATGGACCATGCCACCGCCGCAACGGTCTGCACCCACAACGCCGTCGGCTTGATCACCCTGACCGGCAGTGTCAACGCCGGGCGCATGGTGCTTGATTATTGCAAGACCAACATCGCCAAACCGTCCCTGGAACTGGGCGGCAAAACTCCGGCAATCATTGAGGCCGATGCTGACCTTGAAGCCGCCGCCAGCGCTATCGTCGCGTCCAAGACCACTCACTGCGGTCAGGTGTGCACGGCGGTGGAGCGGGTTTATGTGCAGGAAAGTGTCTACGAACAATTTCTCGGGTTGCTCAAAGCCAAAATCAGCGCCGTGAAGTTTGGCGACCGCGCCACCGACGCCAACCTGATGGGTCCATTGGTCAACGCAAGTTCGCAGCAAAACATCCACGCCATGGTCGAGCGCGCCGTCGCCGACGGTGCTGTACTGGAAACAGGCGGTTTTTTGCCTGAGGGCAACGGCCATTTCTACCCGCCGACGCTGTTGAGCAATTGTCGCCAGGACATGGAAATCATCCAGGAAGAAATCTTCGGCCCGGTGCTGCCAGTGCTCAAGTACCGCGACATCGACGAAGCGCTGGCCATGGCCAACGATCACCAGTTCGGCCTGTCGTCGGTGCTGTACACCGAGAACTATCGCACCACCCTGAAAGTCGCCAACACCATCGAGGCCGGCGAGTTGTACATCAACCGGACCCCGGCCGACCCCTACCAGGGCTTCCACGCCGGATGGAAACGTTCGGGCCTGGGCGGTGATGACGGCAAGCACGGCATGCTCGAATTCACCCAGACCCGACTTGTGGTGATGAAGTACTGATCCACCCGCAATACGCCTCACGCCACACCTATAAAAACAATTATTGGGGCGCCCGGACCACCGGGCTGCCCGAGGTCTCACAGATGTCCAAGTCTGCAACCACTGTTGCCGCTGTTCAGGGTTCGAGCGCGGGTGCAAAAAGCCGCAGTGACACGGGAAGTCGCTACGTCCAGTTAATGCTGCTGGTGCTGGCCGCCGGGGCGATCTATCCGATCCTCTACCTGCGCCAGGTTTACCAGACCACCATGCTTGAGGTGTTCCAGATCAACCACAGCGAATTGGGTTATCTGTACTCGATGCTCGGGACGATTTTCCTGCTCAGCTATTTGCCGAGCGGTTGGCTGGCCGACCGGATCGCGCCACGGTTTTTGATTTTCTTTTCGCTGGTGGCCACCGGAGCCTTGGGGCTTTGGTACTCCACGGCACCCTCGATGACCGGTTTGATGATCATCTTCGGTTGCTGGGGCCTGACCACCGGCCTGACGTTCTGGGCCTCTGTGCTCAAGCGGGTGAAGATGATTGCTCATCACACTGAACAGGGCCGGTTCTTCGGCATCCTCGACGGCGGTCGCGGCCTGGTCGAGGCGTTGCTCGCAACGGTCGCCCTGGGGCTGTTCGCCTTCGCCACTGAAACCCGTGGCGAGTCCGCCGCTGAAGGTTTCAAGCACGTGGTCTACCTGTACGCCTGCACCTGTATCGCCATCGGTTGTGTGCTGGTGCTGATCAAGGACCCGAAGTCGATGGAGGACACCGCGCCAGTGGAAAAGGGCAAATACAACCTGCTCAGCGACCTGACCACACTGGTGAAAATCCCCGAGCTGTGGTTGGTGACGGCCATCGTGTTCTGCGGTTACCACATCTTCTGGGCGACCTACAGCTTCTCCGATTATTTGCAGGGCGGCGGCATGACCGCCGTCATGGCCGGCACCATCACCACCATCAAGCTGTGGATGCGCCCGATTGGCGGTATCGGTGGCGGCTGGCTCGGTGACAGGTTCTCGAACATTTCGGTGCTGATCGTGGCGCTGTTCCTCGCGACGTTGGCGATGGTCGGCCTGATCGTGTTCCCGGCGCTCAACAGCATGGGCCTGCTGGTCGGTACGGTGATCTTCATCGGCCTGATGACGTATGCGATTCGCGGTTTGTACTGGGCGATCCTCGACACCTGCAACATTCCGCTGCGTATCACCGGTCTGGCCATCGGCATTGTCTCGGTGGTCGGTTACCTGCCGGACGCCTTCATTCCATTAATCAACGGCTACCTCACCGAGCACTTCCCCGGCGCCCTTGGTTACAAGCTGTATTTCGGTTACATCGCCTCCGTCGGCGTGATCGGGACCCTCGCGGCCCTGACCTTGCGCGCGCGTATCAATCGTCAATCTTCGAATAAAACAGGTGCCTGAGATGAAAATCGTCGCCCTTGAAACCCATATTGTTGCCGTACCGCCACCGCACATCGGCGGCATGTACTGGCTGTTCGTCAAGCTCAAGACCGATTGCGGCATTGAAGGTGTCGGCGAAATCTACGCTGCGACCTTCGGCCCCAAAGCCATGCTGCCGATCATCGAAGACGTGTTTGAACGCTACTTGCTCAACCACGACCCGCATCACATCGAGCGTTTTTTCCGTCAGGCCTATTCGAGCGGTTTCACCCAGCGTCCCGACCTGACCATGATGGGCGTGGTCAGCGGCCTGGAAATGGCCTGCTGGGACATTATCGGCAAAGCGGCGAACAAGCCGGTCTATGAATTGCTTGGCGGCAAGGTCAATGAGCGCCTGCGTTCCTACACCTACCTGTACCCGGTCAACAGCCAGGGTGAGTACGACTACGACGACCCGGACCTGGCTGCCGAATGCGCCGTCGAGAACATGAATAAAGGCTTCACCGCCGTGAAGTTCGACCCGGCCGGGCCGTACACCGCGTACTCCGGGCACCAGATTTCGCTGCAAGTGCTGGAGCGCTGCGAAACCTTCTGCCGCAAGATCCGCGAAGCGGTGGGCGACAAGTGCGACCTGCTGTTCGGCACCCACGGGCAAATGGTCCCGTCCTCAGCGATTCGCCTGGCCAAGCGCCTGGAGAAGTACGACCCGTTGTGGTTTGAAGAACCGGTGCCACCGGGCCAGGAGGAGGCGATGGCGCAAGTCGCGGCCAAGACCACCATTCCGATTGCTACGGGCGAGCGGCTGACCACCAAGTACGAATTTTTCAAGCTGTTGCAGGCTGGCGGCGCGTCGATTCTGCAAATGAACGTCGCCCGCTGCGGCGGGCTCCTGGAAGCCAAGAAGATCGCGAGCATGGCCGAGGCCTATTACGCGCAGATCGCACCGCACCTTTATAACGGGCCGATTGGCGCGGCGGCGAGTTTCCAGTTGGCAACCTGTACCCCGAATTTTCTGATCCAGGAAAGCATCATGACCTGGGGCGGTTTCCACGCCGAGGTACTGACCAAGCCGCTGCAATGGGAGGACGGCTACATCATCCCGTCCACCGAGCCGGGCCTTGGGGTGGAGCTGAACATGGACGTGGTGCGCAGGCATTCGCCCTATACCGGTGAGCGTTTGCACCTGCAAATGGCGCCGGCCCCGGCAGACGTCAAAGACACATCGCCGGCCAGAGGCTGACGGGATTTCCCGTCGTTCAGTTGCGGGAATGGGTGTTTTTTAAATAACGACTTACGCGGTAACCGTGCATGACATACGACTACATCATCGCTGGCGCAGGCGCGGCCGGTTGCATCCTCGCCAACCGGCTATCGGCCTGCGGCCAATACACGGTGCTGCTGCTGGAAGCGGGCGGCAAGGACAGTTCGCTGTGGTTCAAGATCCCGGTTGGCTTCGCCAAGATGTATTACAACCCAACCTTCAACTGGATGTACTACAGCCAGCCGCAAAAGCAGCTCAACAACCGTGAAATTTATGCCCCGCGCGGCAAGGTCCAGGGCGGTTCCGGCTCGATCAATGCAATGGTCTACGTCCGTGGTCAGGCCCATGACTTCGATGACTGGGCCGCCAACGGCAACGATGGCTGGGGTTTCAAGGACGTGTTGCCGTATTTTCGCAAACTGGAAAACCACCCGTTGGGCGAAAGCGAATACCACGGCGGCAGCGGCCCGATCAGCATCACTCCGATGAAGGGAGAGACCCATCCAATCTGCGATGTGTTCCTCAAGGGTTGCGATGAACTCGGTTACCCGCAGAGTGACGACTTCAACGGGCCGAACTTCGAAGGCTCGGGCATCTACGATGTCAACACCAAGGACGGCCAGCGCAGTTCCAGTAGTTTTGCGCATCTGCATCCCGCACTCAGCCGCCCGAATCTGACGGTCGAGCATTACGCACTGGTGGATCGGGTAGTGTTCGAGAACGAGCGGGCCAGCGGTATTTGCGTGACCCAACACGGCGTGGTCCGCACCTTCCAGGCGCGCAAAGAGGTGATCCTCTGCGCCGGTGCTGTTGACACACCGAAGATTCTGCAACTGTCCGGTGTCGCCGATCAGGCGTTGCTGGCCAGGCACCAGATCCCGCTGGTCAAACACCTGCCGGCGGTGGGGCAGAACCTTCAGGATCACTTGTGCGTCAGCTACTACTACAAGGCCAACATTGCGACGCTTAATGACCAGCTCAGCTCGCTGTTCGGGCAGTTCAAGCTCGGCCTCAAATACCTGCTGACCCGCAAGGGTGCCTTGGCGATGAGCGTCAACCAGGCCGGTGGTTTCTTCCGTGGCAACGAGGCGCAGGCCAACCCGAACCTTCAGCTGTACTTCAATCCGCTGTCGTACCAGATCCCGAAAAACAACAAGGCCAGCCTCAAGCCAGAGCCGTACTCCGGCTTCCTGTTGTGTTTCAACCCCTGCCGTCCGACGAGTCGTGGGCATATCGAGATCCGGTCGAATAACCCCCGAGATGCGGCGCTGATCGATCCCAATTACTTGAGCACACAAAAGGACATCGACGAAGTGATCCAGGGCAGTCGGCTGATGCGCAAAATCATGCAGGCGCCGGCCTTGAAAAGCATCACGGTTGCCGAAGTCCTCCCGGGGCCGATGGTCGAAAGTGATGAACAGATGCTGCAGTACTTTCGCGAAAACAGCGGTTCGATCTATCACCTGTGCGGCTCGTGCGCGATGGGGGCGGATGTACAGACGTCAGTGGTGGATAAACGGCTTAAAGTCCATGGTCTCGATGGCCTGCGCATTGTTGATGCGTCGATTTTTCCCAATGTGACGAGCGGCAATACCCACGCCGCAGTGCTGATGGTAGCGGAGAAGGGCGCCGACCTGATTTTGCAGGACGCCTGATTCGTTGCCATCGTGATTGAAAGCCCGCCGTTTGTTTTTGCTCGAAGCGAACCTCAGGTCTGTTGCTGGAGAATGGGCAGGGTGGACTCGCGCGCTACGTGCAAGCAAATTTATTTTCATGGTAAAAAGTTTTATTGACTAAAATATTGTACGGGGTAATTATTTCTCTGCATCTGCTTCATGCAGAGTCATCTTCAGGGTTATCCCGATGAGTCATAAAGCTCAATTCTCCCTCGCGACTTCTTACGTCTTGGCCAATGAATCCTCATTGGCCACTCGCGTGGCGCCGCTGCTGATGCAGGGTTTTCCCGCCGCGCCGGAACACCGGGTAACGTGGAACAACTGGATGCGCGCGCCCTTCAATCAATGGGGGTTCCGTCATCTGTCTCGACTGCGCCCCAGCATTGATGTGTCGGCGGGGCCAGGGCCTGCCGGTCAGCTCCAGGAGGCCCCGCGCGCGCTGGATCAGCTGTGTTTCGACAGTGAGAGTGGGCTGGGCATCCGTGTGATCGAGCACCTCGTCGCCAGCCAGACGGACGCCTTTTTGGTGATGCAGGGTGACAGGGTGTTGTACGAGCGCTACTTCAACGGTCAGCGCGCCTGTGACCGGCACATCATGTTCTCGGTGACCAAGTCGTTGATCGGTACCTTGGGTGAACAGTTGGTGACGCGCGGCGCGCTCAACCCCGAGCGGCCGGCCGCTTACTACGTGCCTGAACTGGCGGGCAGCGCATTTGGCGATGCGACGGTGCGCCAATTGTTCGATATGGCGGTGGGCATCGACTACAGCGAAGTGTATGACGACCCCAATTCAGAAAGCTCGCAGTACGGCTATGCCTGCGGCTTTCAACCCGCACCGGCGCAGTACGCGCAGTTCGAATCGTTGTACCAGTACTTGCCATCCCTCAAGAAACGCGGCAGCCACGGCGGCTTTTTCCACTATGTGACGGCCACCACCGAAGCCTTGGCGTGGGTCATGGAACGTGCCTCGGGCAAGGCCTGCAGTCAGATGCTGGAGGAGGTCTGGGGGCGCCTGGGGTGCGAGCGCGACGGCTATTTCATGGCCGATCCGTGGGGCCGTAACGTGGCCGGGGCGGGGTTCAGCGCCACTTTGAGAGACATGGCGCGCTTCGGTCGCCTGCTGGCCAACAACGGTCGCCACGACGGTGCTGAGCTGCTGTCGCCCGAGACCGTGGCCCGTATCGCCGCCGGTGCGGACCCGGCGATCTACGCGCAAAATGCCGAGTTCTCCAGCTGGACCCCGGGGGCGTCCTATCGAAGCCAGTGGTACGTGTTCAACGACCACAGCCAGGCCCTGATGGCCGGGGGCATTCACGGCCAGTACCTGTTCATCGACAAGCCGTCCGGCGTAGTGATCGTCAAGCAATCGTCGCTCACCGATGCGGTCAGCCCGTTCGATACGGACAGCGTGCGCATGCTGCGCGCGATCGCCGCCCACCTGAGTCACTGACCCATGCCTAAAAAATAAGAGTCTTGCGTTCTATTCACCTGGCTTGCCCAGGTGTTGGCGGCGCCCTGCGTCGCCATTGACTGCCCTGTAACAACAATAATTCCACAGGAGCTTCTTATGGTATTCACCAAGCGTTTCTCTCGAGCGCTGTTGGCGGTCGGCTTACCTTTGACTACCCACGTTGCGTTGGCGGGCTACACCTTTGAGGACGGCGATCTCAAGGGCGAAGTCAATCTGACCGCAGGCGGGGCGACGTTGTTTACCCGTGGTGTCAACTTCGGCAGCGGCCAGGTCGATGCGCGCAACGGTAAAAACGGCGGCGCCCGGATCAACTGGCAAGAGGTCTACGTAAAACCGGGGGTCAAACTGGAGTATGCGTTGCAACCGGATTTCAGCCTGCTCGCGGGCGGCTCCCTGGTGGCGGCGAGCACCTTCGGCGACGGCGACGCGGGTGGCTTGACCCGCAGCTCCGATGGCAAGGCCGCAGCCGAAGAACTCTACGGCGGTTTTCGCGCCGGCGAGTGGAAGCTCACCGCCGGCCGCCAGAACTACATGATCGGTACGGGGTTCATCGTCATGGATGGCAACCTCGACCAGTTCAAGGATGGCGCCTACTGGCTCGCCCCGCGAACCGCCTTCAAGGATTCGGCGATCCTCGCCTGGGATCATGGCGCGCTGAAGTCCCAGGCCTTCACCTTGCGCACCGATGATGACTTGGGCGATTTCCGCATGACCGGCGTCAACCTGGACTACAACTTCGATGACCAGGTGACGCTCGGCGCCATGGCCATGAAGGTCAATGCCCTTGGCCCCCGAGGCAGCACGCTCCCGCGCCGCCGGGACGGGATGCAGGTGTACAACCTGCGGGCGCTCAACGCCAAGGTGCCCGGCTTACAGGCGCTGACGCTGAATGCCGAGTACGCGCTGGAGCGCGGCAGCGGCGAGGGCGTCGACTACGATGCCAACGCGTGGTACGCCCAGGCCGACTACGCCTTCAGCACCGTGCCGCTGACGCCGATCCTCGGCTACCGCTACGCGAGCTTTTCCGGTGACGACAACCTCACCGACAACCGGCAAAAAGCCTGGGACCCACTGAGCAAAGGCTTCGTCGACTGGAGCACCTGGCTGGTCGGGGACGTGGTCGGCAACTACCTGTTGTTCAACAGCAACGAAAACGTCCAGCAGTTCTCCCTCAAGACCCACCTCAACGAAACCCTGACCCTCGGCGCGATTCACTACCAGTTCTGGCTGGATGAGAAAAACTACCTGGGCGCACCGGTCAGCGATCGGCGCTTTGCTGACGAAAGTGTGGTTTTCCTCGACTGGACACCCACGCCGTCGTTCTATACGTCGCTGTCCTACAACTGGGTCAAGCCACTGGCCGCCGCCAAACAGGTGTTCGGCAACGACCAGATGTTCAGTGCGCTGGAACTGTATTTCACCTACCGCTATTAAGTGCTGCGAGCCATCGCGGCCGCGCTGGAGTGTTTTGATCATGAACAGATTTTTGCGTAACACCGTGCTGGGCGCTGTCGCCTCGTTGCTCATCAGTGGAGTTTGCCTGGCTGAAGAACGCACCGTACGGATCTACAACTGGATCGAATACCTGCCACCCGAAGTGCTCAAGAGTTTTCAGGAGGAAACCGGCATTCGCCCGATTTACGATGTGTTCGACAGCGTCGAAACCATGGAGTCCAAGCTGTTGACGGGCAACTCCGGATATGACGTGGTGTTTCCCGGCTCCGCCAACCTGGGACGCTTGATCACGGCCGGGGCCGTGCAGCCGCTGGATCGCAAGCAGTTGCCAAACTGGCAGCACCTGGACCCGCTATTCATGCAAACCCTGGAAACCGCAGGTGACCCCGGCAATCGCTACGCCGTGCCTTACCTGTGGGGCACCACGCTGATCGGCTACAACGTCGACAAGGTGCGCAAAGCTCTCGGCCCTGACGTGCAGATGAACAGCTGGGACATCATCTTCAAGGAAGAAAACCTCGCCAAGCTCGCCAGTTGTGGCGTGGGTTTTCTCGACGCCGCCAACGAGATCCTGCCGATTGCCTTGCACTACAAGGGCCTCGACCCCAATAGCCAGAAGCGCGAGGACTATGTACAAGCCCAGGCCCTGATGATGAAGATTCGCCCTTACGTCAGTTACTTCAACTCGTCGCGCTACGGCATGGACCTGGCCAACGGTGATATCTGTGTGGGCGTGGGCTGGTCCGGCGGTGTCGCACTGGCCACACGACTGGCAGATGCCGCTGGCAAGGGCGTCAAGGTCGAAATGGCACTGCCCAAGGAAGGCGCGCCGATGTGGTCGGACGTGATGACGATCCCGGCCAAGGCCCCCGATCTGGCGGAGGCCCATGCGTTCATCAATTACATCCTGCGCCCGGACGTGATTGCGCGCATCAGCAACAAGATCGGCTACCCCAACCCGAACAAGGACGCCACTGCGCTGGTGGACGCCAGCATCCGCAACGACCCGAACATGTATGTGCCGGACGAAGCGCGCAAGACCCTGTTCGCCCTGGAGCCGATCCCGGCTGCCGCGGAGCGCATCCGCACCCGCACCTGGACCGCCATCAAGAGCAACCGCTGATCAGTGTGGCCCGGTGCGTGCGCGCCGGGCTTGGAGCTTGCCATGACTGAACGGATGGACATTGCCCCCAACTTGCAGCGGGTGCTGACCCTTCGCGTCGCGATAGGGCCGGGCGTGATGCTGGGCGACAGCGTTGAAGGCCTGCGCTGCAATTACCCGATTGTGGGCGGGGATTTCGATGGGGTCGGCATCAGCGGCCAGGTCCTGGCGGGTGGAGAAGATTGCTTTCTTTTGCGCCCCGATGGCATCGGTCAACTGGATGCCCGCTACAGCGTAAGGACCGACGAAGGCGAGGTGATCAACATCCGTAACCGGGGTGTGCTGAGCATGACTGAGTACGGACGCCAACTGGAGCGCGACGGCCAATGGCCGATTCCTGAGACGGAGTACCGCTGCACCTGTACGCCGGTGTTCCAGGTGCCCAAGGGGCGGCTGGACTGGCTCACCCGTTCAAGTTTTATCGGCTTGGTGCATTACCCGTGCGCCGACCAGGTGGTGATTCGTTGCTATCGCTTTTACTGAGGCCCGACCCTGGAAGCTCTCAGGCCTGCATGCCGTAGAACAGCAACTCGGTGATACGCCTGACCTGCATCGAGTGTGCGTCGATATCCGGGTGTTCCTGGTTCACCAGCCGGAACAGTTGCAGGTGCGAATAATCGTTCAACAGGAACGCGGCCAATTCCACATCGAGTTGCGGGCGCAGCTTGCCGGCCCGTTGCAACTCGCGCAGCAGTTCGCTGATTTCGGCCCTGAGCGCATCGTTCATGGCCCGATAGCCTTCGGGCAGCCCATTGCTGCCGCCAAACAGGATCAGCGGCAACAGTTCACGCCACAGGCTGGGGTGCATGACCTCCAGGGCATAGCCCGTGAGCAGGCGTTCCAGGTGGCAGAGCGCTTCGACCGGGTCGTCTATTTCGTGGATCAGGCTGCGGGTGTCGGTGATCGCGCGTTGATCGGCATGGCGCAGAATCTCGAGGATGATTTCCTGCTTGTTGCCGAAGTACTTGAACACCGTCGGCGGCGACACTCCGGCCTGGCTGGCGATCTGTTCGATGGTGGTGTTCTGGAAACCCTGGCGCTCAAACAGTTCGACCGCGGCTTTACTGATAGCTTGCCGGCGCTCGGCTTTCTGACGTTCACGCAGTCCGCTCACAGGAGATCCTTGTCACGAATAAAAAGAGGGGCGCGTGTCGGCCCCATACCCCTGCAAAATACTTAATTGGGTAAAGCTTTTAAAGCACTAATTGCCATTCAAGGGGTTTGCCGCTGGTGCTTCTTCATACGGTAGGCAAATTGAGCACGGCTGAGCCCCACGAGTCTGGCGGCCGCAGCCAGGTTGCCGGCGCTTTGTTGCAACGCTTCAGTGATCAGGCGCGATTCAAGGCCTTCGATGGAAACCCCCTGGTCCAACGGGTCGAGGGTACCCAGCAGCGTCGCGCGCGGCGCCTGCGCGGTATTCGACAGGCCGCCCTGGTCGTCGAGGCCATAGGGCTCGGCGGGCATCGGTTCGTTGCGAAACAGATGCACCAGGTCAATGGCCTGGCCTTCATCGCTGGCGATTAGGCCGCGTTCGATGAGGTTTTGCAGCTCGCGCACATTGCCCGCGAAGTCGTAGCGCAGCAACGTCTTCAGGGCGCGCATGGTCAGGCCTGCCGGGGTCCGGGCGTAGTCCTGGCAGAAGCGCGTCAGGAACGCATTGATCAGCAGCGGGATGTCGTCCCGGCGTTCACGCAGCGGGGGCAGGGCGATGGGGTATACATTCAGCCGGTAGAACAGGTCTTCGCGAAAGCTTCCGTCTGCCACTGCTTTACGCAGGTCGATATTGGTGGCGGCCACCACGCGCACATCCACCTTGATCCCGCGCACCCCGCCGACCCGTTCGATTTCCCGTTCCTGCAAGGCTCGCAGCAACTTGCTTTGCCCGGGCAGGCTGAGGCTGGTGATTTCATCCAGGAACAGGGTGCCACCCTGGGCCCGTTCGAACCGCCCGGGGCGTGAGTGCGTTGCGCCGGTGTAGGCGCCGCGTTCGACACCGAAGAGTTCGGCCTCCACCAGGTTATCCGGGATGGCGGCGCAATTGAGTGCCACAAACGGGCTGTCATGGCGACGACTGAGCTGGTGCAACTGGCGCGCAAACATCTCCTTGCCCACGCCGGACTCACCGCTGATCAGCACCGTTGCCGGGGTCAGCGCGACCCGTTGCAGCGCTTGCATCGCCGCGTTGAACGCGGCACTGGCGCCCACCAACGGTTGCGGCTGGCGGGTTCCGCCACTGCTGGCGACGGGGCCTGCGAGCGTGGGGGGAGCAGGGCCAGTGACGGCCTGGGACACATTCAGGTAGCGCAGGTCCTGCTCGACATCACCCCATTGCTCGGCGGTCTTGCCAATCACGCGGCAACGGCGATGGCCCATGCCGCGGCATTCCACTTCGCGGAAAATCACCATTTGCCCGAAGAGACCACTGACGAAGCCGATGGCATAGCCGGTTTCGGTCCAGCACACCGGGTCCTGGCCGATGCCGTAGGCCCCTACATGTTCATCGGCTTCGCACGAGTGGTGCCAGAGAAATTCCCCTTCATAGAACCCCGAGTCGGCATCGAACTTGAAGTGCAGCGGTTCGACCTTGGTCATGCCTTCCAGGGTGTGCAGGTGAGTCCCGGCGCGAAACACCGCGGCGGCATCGGCCTGTGGCCAGCGCTCGCGGATCAAGCGCGCATCCCGTGCGCCGGAGGCATAACCGGTGCGGGTGAACAGGCCCCGGGCCTGGTCCAGTCCCAGGCGCTCGATGACCTCGGCGCGCAAGGCGCCGAACGACGAACTGTGCAGCAACAACATGCGTTGATCGTTGAGCCAGATGCGCCCGTCTTCGGGGGAAAAGAACAGGCAGTCGGCCAGTTCCGCCGTGGTGGGCGAGCTGCTGTCACTGAGTTGGCGACTGTCGCCGCGCGGAGGGTAGGGCGCGGTGGCCGCCCGGTCGTCGGGCAGCGCGCTGTGGGGATTAGTCATTGTTATGCCCCTGCAAAGCGAGTGATCGATATGAGCAACTGCTCAGATAGTTATAAAACATAACCTTATCATTTGAACAAGTGGCAGAGCCCGGTTTTTTGCCGGTGAACGCCCCAGGCGTGTGAGCGCTGCGTGGCAGGCCTCGACCCAGAGCCCTCGCCGGTTTATGTAGGCGCCGTTGCGTGCAAGCGGCACAGCCTTTGCTCAAGACCTGATGCGGCGTGTGCACCCTGTGCAGACGATGACAATTACAAGAACCGGAGTTGCCAATGCCAGTGTCTGAGACCACCCCTTTTTTACAGCGGGCCATCGCGTCCGAATGCCTGTTCAACGGCGACTGGATTCCCGTTTCGGGATCTGTGATTGACGTGATTGAACCCGCCACCGGCGAACCCCTGATGCGCTGCGCCATGGCCAACGCGGCCGACATCGCCATCGCCTGCCGCAGTGCGGCTCTGGCGCAGCCTGCCTGGGCTGCGTTGGGCCCACGGGAGCGCGCCGAGGTATTTCGCAGAGCGGCGGACCTGGCCCAGCGGTCCTTCGCCGAGCTGGCGCTGTACGTCGCCCGGGAAACCGGCGGCGCGTTGTTCAAGGGCGAGCACGAAGTGCGTGAAGCGATTGTGCTGCTGCATCAGGCGGCGGGGCTGTTGTCCCAACCTCACGGGGTGGTGCTGCCCAGTGCTGCCGGCCGACTGTCCTATGCACGGCGCCAGCCCCACGGCGTGGTCGGGGTGATTTCACCGTTCAACTTCCCGCTGGTGCTGTCACTGCGTTCAGTGGCTCCGGCGCTGGCGGCGGGCAATGCCGTGGTGCTCAAACCCGACCCACAGACTCCGGTCAGCGGCGGTTTTCTCATCGCCCGTCTGTTTGAGGAAGCGGGCTTGCCCAAGGGCCTGCTGCAGGTGTTGCCCGGCGCGGCGCCGGCGGGGGAAGCGCTGTGCCGCGATCCGAACGTGCGGATGATTGCATTCACCGGGTCCACGGCGGCCGGGCGCAAAGTCGCTGAAGTGGCCGGTCGACACCTGAAAAAGGTTGCACTGGAGCTGGGCGGGAAAAACCCGCTGATCATTCTCGAAGACGCCGACCTCGACCTGGCCGCGAGCAATGCAGCCTGGGGCGCCTGGCTGCATCAGGGGCAAATCTGCATGGCGACCGGGCTGATTCTCGTGCATCAATCCATCGCCGAAAGCCTCACCCGCAAGCTGGTGGACAAGGCCCGGGCGCTCACTGTGGGCAATGCCGCCCAGGGTGAAGCGGCGCTCGGCCCGTTGATCAACCAACGGCAACTGCAGCGCGTGCACGAGATCGTCAGTGACAGCGTACAGGCCGGCGCACGGCTGGAGGCGGGCGGCGACTATGACCGGTTGTTCTACCAGCCGACCGTGCTCAGTGGCGTACGTCCGGGCATGCGCGCCTTTGAGGAAGAGCTGTTCGGCCCGGTGGCCACGGTGGTCAGTTTCTCCACCGACGAGGAAGCGATCGAACTGGCCAACCGCACGGAGTACGGCCTTTCGGCCGCCATCATCTCGCCGTCGGTCGGGCGCGCCATGGCCATCGGTGAGCGGCTGGACTGCGGCCTGCTGCACATCAACGACCAGACCGTGGCCGACGAATGCATCAACCCGTTCGGCGGGCGCGGTGCATCCGGCAACGGCGGCAGCGTCGGCGGGCCGGCCGACTGGGACGAGTACAGCCAGTGGCAGTGGGTCACGGTAAAAAATACGCCGCCTGTCTATCCATTCTGAGCCGTGGCCGTTCCGGGCCCTGGCTCATCGCTTTGATACACCCATGCCTATACAAAAATAAGAGGGCTTGAACATGAACCTGCACAACAAAACCCTGATTGTCACCGGCGTCGCTTCCGGTATTGGCGCCGAACTGGCACGGCTCGCGCGTTTCCAGGGCGCGACGGTGATCGGTGTGGATCGCCATGAACCGCAACTGACCCTGGATGGCTTCTTCCAGGCTGACCTGGGCGACCCGGCCAGCATTGATGCCCTGGTGGCGCGTCTGCCCGCGCGGGTCGACGGGCTGTGCAACATTGCCGGGGTGCCCGGTACGGCGCCCACGCAAGCGGTGGCCACGGTCAATTATCTGGGGCTGCGGCACCTGACTCAAGCGCTGCTGCCACGCATGCCGGCGGGCGGCAGCATCGTCAATGTCGCCTCGGTGCTTGGCGCGCAATGGCCGCAACGGCTGGAGCTGCACAAGGCGCTGGCCGCGACGTCCAGCTTCGAGGCGGGGCAGCAGTGGCTGGCGGCCAATCCGGTGGAGCAGGCCAGCTGTTATCAGTACTTCAAGGAAGCGCTGATCGTGTGGAGCTTCCAGCAATCCCAGGGCTGGTTTCGCGATCACTCGGTGCGTATCAACTGCGTGGCGCCGGGGCCGGTGTTTACCCCGATTCTCGGCGATTTCGTCAGCATGCTCGGGCCGCAGCGGGTGGCCGAGGACAGCCGGCGCATGACCCGCCCAGCCCTGGCCGATGAGGTGGCGGCGGTGATTGCCTTCCTCTGCTCGGACGCTTCGCGCTGGGTCAACGGGGTCAACCTGCCGGTGGATGGCGGGTTGGCCGCCACCTACGTGTAGGGCCTGCCACAGCAATAAATCCTGGTGCGGCCCCACCGTGCCGGGAGTCTTGAACAACAACAAAAATACAGGACATACAAGATGCTCAAGCCTATCTTGCGGACGGTTGCGGCCACCACGTTTGTCGCACTGTCACCGATTGCACACGCTTATGACCTGCCCGGACTCAACCTGGGCACCACCAGTTTCTACGACGGCTCACCGGCCCCGGCGGGGCCTGGCTGGTACCTGGAGGAATACCTGACGTACTCCCGAGCGAGCCGTTTCAACGATGCCCACGGCAACAAGCTGGCGTTGCCCAGGCAGGATGTGGAAGTGGTGGCGCCCACCACGCAGATCATCTACGTCGGCCAGCCCCTGGCCAATGGCGCGATGCCCGGATTCACCCTGATCAACACCTCCCTGGCCCACGTGAATGTCGACGATGGGTTGAACAATGCGGCGCTGAGTTCCCGTGCCGGCTTTGGTGATCTGACGGTCGGTGCCTTCCTGCAACTGCCGACCCTGAGCCGCGCCGATGGCAGCCCACTGCTGACCCAGCGTGTGGAGGCTGATGTGTCGATCCCGGTGGGCGCCTATGACCGCAATCGTTCGATCAACCCCGGCAGCAACTTCTGGTCATTCAACCCGTATTACGCGGCGACGTACTGGTTCAGCCCGAAATGGTCGGCGAGCGGGCGTTTCATGTACCTGTGGAATGGCAAGAATGATGATCCGCAGGCAGGCTTCGGGGATGTTTCCGATACCCAGGCCGGCCAGGCATTGCATGCCAATCTGACGCTGCAATATGCCTTGAACCAGCAACTGAGCGTGGGGGTCAACGGCTATTGGTTGAAGCAAATCACCGACACCCGGGTCGATGGACGCGCCGTGAGCGGGCGCCGGGAGAAGGCCTGGGCCATTGGCCCAGGCCTGGTCTATGCGTTCAGCAAGGAAGAGGTGCTATCGGTAAACGCCTACTTTGAACAGCAGGCTGAGAACCGCACTGAGGGCAACAAACTGGTGCTCAATTGGCTGCATAAGTTCTAGTGGGCGCCGTACGCACCATCACGCTGATGATGGTCAGTGCGGCAATCACCACCCCGGGGGACGTCGCCAGCAGTACCCCGGCGGTGCCGGCGCCGGCGGCAAGCAGTTG
>NZ_CVTO01000118.1:35462-41390 GCF_900004715.1 Pseudomonas sp. 24 E 13 | reverse complement strand
TGGACGCCATTGCGGCGGCAGTGATCGGCGGCACCAGCCTGGCGGGCGGGGTAGGGCGCATCACCGGCACCGTGATCGGCGCGCTGATCCTCGGCGTCATGGCCAGCGGCTTTACCTTCGTCGGGGTGGATGCGTATATCCAGGACATCATCAAGGGGCTGATTATCGTGGTGGCGGTGGTGATCGACCAGTATCGCAACAAGCGCAAGCTCAAGCGCTGAGCTTATCTTGAGGTCAACATCCATCAAATGTGGGAGGGGGCAAGCCCCCTCCCACATTTTTAGTTCCATGCCGTACGGATCAACCGTTTGTCTTCTATATAGCTCCATAAACTTGAATTTCTTGCTATAAACGCACTCCGATGACCGTTCGCCAAGCCCGTCCTGGTGCTTTTGGGGGTTGATCGGGAAAAAATGCCTGTCATTTCAGTTGCTGCGCCTTCAAGTCGGCCTTAGACTGCCGCCCCTCGTAAATTGAGTGCCGGGTGGCGCTTGGAATGGATGGCGCCTTTCCGAGACCTGCAGAGGTCGGCCGGAACGCTCCCTTATTCGCCTTAATGCACGTATTTTTTATAGAGAAATCAATGACAAAGGAAAAGTTGCTGGCCATGCCGGCGGATGACTACATGAATGCCGAACAGCACGCTTTTTTCGAGAAGTTGCTGCAAGACATGAAAGTGGAACACCACGAGCGCATTGAACAGAACCGTATCGCCATTGAAAGCCTGGACACCCCGGCCGATCCGGCCGACGCTGCTTCCGTGGAAGAAGAGCGCACCTGGCTGGTCAATGCCATCGACCGCGACCAGCGCATGTTGCCGCAACTGGAACGTGCCCTGGAACGCATCAAGGAAGATTCCTTTGGCTGGTGTGATGACAGCGGCGAGCCTATCGGCCTGAAACGCCTGCTGATCAGCCCGACCACCAAATACTGCATCGAAGCGCAAGAGCGCCACGAGCAGATCGACAAGCACCAGCGTCAAGCCTGACGCGGTTGCACGGGGGCCGTATCATCGGCCCCCGCAGAGTTTTTGCGTGACACCCCCGTTATTGATCTACTGCAAGCCCCTGTACTAAAGGCCCATGGATAATGGCCTGTTAGTGGCGTTTAATGCAGACACAATAACGACAAGCAGTGGGGTAACGACAATGGCTGGAGATGGATCTCTGATGGGCGCAGCAGTACCACCGCAACCGGTGGCGCGGGTGCTGCCCGGCTGGCTGATACCGCTCGCGCAGAGTACCGTCCTGGTGCTGCTACTGCTGGGCTTGGCCTTTGCCGGCTGGCCGATCTACCTGTGCCTGCCGCTGGCCTTGCTGGTGATCTGGCTACCTCGCCTGAAAAGTCCCAAACCTTCTGTGACCCACGCTGCGGCCGGCGATGCGATTGGCGAGCTGGCGCGCGACCTGTCCCATACCACCAGCCATAATGCACTCTGCGCTGCGGGCGTGGCCTATTCGGTCAAGCAACTGGCGGCGCGCCTGCAATCGCAGTTGAGCGCCTCCCAGCAAATCGTCAGCAGCGCGCAGGTGATGATCGGCACCGAACAGGTCACCTCCCAGCTCAGCCGCCAGGCCCTGGGCGCGTCCAGCCAGGCCCGTCAGCGCAGCAGCGAAGGCCGTGAAGTATTGGTGCAGTCGATCACCCGCATGCATCAGCTCAGCCAGCGTGCCGATGCCAGCCGCACGCTGATCGAAGCCCTGAGCCAGCGCAGCGAGGAAATCCAGCGCGTGACGCTGGTGATCCAGTCCATCGCCAGCCAGACCAACCTGCTGGCGTTGAACGCGGCGATTGAAGCGGCGCGGGCCGGAGAGCACGGGCGCGGGTTTGCGGTGGTCGCCGATGAGGTGCGCGGCCTCGCCGGACGTACGGCCACGGCCACCGATGAAGTCGGGGTGATGGTCGCCGACATCCAGCAGCGCACGGCCCAGGTGGTGGAGCAGATTCGCCAGCTGTCGGCGGACCTGCACACCGGTGTAGAGCAAGTGGAAGATGCCGGCGAACACCTGGCGAGCATCGCCGGCCTGGCGGCGGATGTGGAACAGCAGGTCAGTGAAATCGCCCAGGGCACCGACACCAACCGCACTCAACTCGACAGCCTGTTCCACGCCGTGGAGCAGATGCGCAGCGACCTGGCGGTCAGCGACCAGCAAACCCGCCAACTCGCCGACGCCGCCGTGCAGATGGAAGGGCAGGCGGAAACCATCAGCGAGCGCCTGGCGCAGGTCGGCCTGGATGACTATCACCAGCGCATCTACGACCTGGCCCGAGAAGGCGCCCGGCGAATTGGCGAACAGTTCGAGGCGGATGTGCTGCACAGCCGGGTCAGCCTGGAAGATCTGTTCGATCGCAACTACACGCTGATTGCAAATACCCACCCGAGCAAATACAAGACACGTTTTGACGCCTACACCGACCAGGTTTTACCCGCCATTCAAGAGGCGCTGTTGCCGCTTCATGAGGGTTTGGTGTTTGCCATTGCCTGCACGCCCCAGGGCTACGTGCCGACACACAACAAAGCGTTTTCCCACGCATTGACCGGTGATGCCCAGGTGGACGCCGTGCAGAACCGCACCAAGCGCAAATTTGACGACCGTACCGGCCTGCGGTGCGGTAGCCATCAACAAGCCATGTTGCTGCAGACCTACACGCGCGATACCGGCGAGCTGATGCACGACCTGTCAGTGCCGATCATGGTCCGGGGGCGGCATTGGGGTGGTTTGCGCCTGGGCTACAAGCCGCAAGGGGGCAGGTCCGCGTAGCGGCACAAGCCGCGCGTAGCAGCAAGCGCGCTCCTGCGGGAGGAGCGGCGTGCGGTCAGTGCGTTTGAATCAAGCAACGGGAGACTCATGCAGCAGGGCGTTGAGGTCATCGACCGCAGGCGCCCATTCGGCATCGACATGCAGCTGTTCCTTGAGGAAACTCGCCTGTTGCTCGCTCCAGAAAGGTGCGTCGACGAGTTTCACGTCATCCGGCAGACGGTGCTCGGCGGTGAAGCGTTCGATGCCTTCCTGACTGGAATCCAGGCCTAACTGGTCGAAGAGGGTTTCAAGTGTCGGGGTCGTGGTGTCCATCATATTCTCCATGCGGGCTGATCATCGTTCTGCATGTGAGGGGGATGGCGCGCCAGAGTTCTATCGGATTGTCACGAATTGAGTGCGCCTGAATCCACGGCGGCTTTCAGGGCCCTGGCGGCGTCTTTGCCGGCAATGGCGGCAGCGTCGACGGTTTTGAACCAGCGGTCTTTTTCGACCTGATGCGTTGTTACTGTGGTCAACGGCGGTTTGGCCCGCATGATGATGACCGCTTGAAACTCTCCGTCCACTTCCCTCGCATCGCCATGGATAAAAAATTCGCCAATATCAAATTCCGTCACGTATAGCCTTCCCTTCGCGGTAACTGCACTGATGAAACCTGACCCGCAGGGGGCAAACTTCAAGGACGGGTCAGTATGGCAGTTGTTGAAGGGCCGCTGTGCAGTAAAGTGTGCACTACACTCAGCCAGCTGACGAAACGAGTGTGCCGTGCAGGCCATACAGGTTGGCTTCCAGCGCTTTTGCCAGTGCGCAGGCCTTGCTGTGATCGCTGCGAAAGCCTTTTATCCTGCCGCTGGTCACTTCCTGGATATGAAAAAAGTTTCTTCCGGCCGGCACCACTCGATAAAGCACGGAATGGGAGTACCCATCGGGTGTGGGTAGGCAGTAGTATTGGTGTGCGTCTGGACATGATGAACGAGTGTGAAAAGACGCAGTGTCGTGTTGACGTCGTTGCATGCTCAGCTCCTGTCGATCGACCTGGTTGATATCAGCGGCTGGTTTTGACCGGTGTTGCTGTTTAGTATTGTCGTCGGCAACGCGCGCCTGGTTCCATGGCCGGGTATTTTCTTTTGTGATGCGTGTCGGAAAACAGTGTTTTTAATCGGGTTATTCTCTGAAGTTGTTCGACTCGTATTCTCGGGTCGTTGAACCTGTGATTTGCTGTGTCGCCGGATGACCTCGCACAAGGGCCACCGCGGCTGTCTGTACGGCTCTTATGGTTGTCTTCAGGTTTTTAACGAGTATGTCTTTCGTGCCGTAACGGCCGTTTTTTTGTGCTGCCCGCTCAAGCGGTCAGTGCTTTATCGATGTGGGGGCGTTTCCTTGGCAGTCAGTAATCTGGATATGCACGCGTTATTCGTGCTGGGTGATTTACGCGCAAAGTTGGTCAAGCAGTTTCAATCTCGTTTTGTCTACGTTACCGAACAGACCCCGGAAGGTATCTACATCGCCGAGATCGACACTGAAGCGGCGTTGGTCGTGGACGACAAGCCACGCCTGGAGCTCAAGGTGGGCGATCATTTTCGCGCGGCAGTATTGCCCAGCCGTGAAGGTGGCAAGTTTGAACTCAAGTTTCGCGATATTAAGTTGACCGTGTATGGCCTGGGCGACTACGCCTTTGTGTCTTCGGCCGAAGGTGAAGGCATTGTGTTCAAGGAAGGCCACAGCGTCATGCTGGTATTTGCCGCCAGGGAACAACTGCAGGAAGGCCTGACCAAAACCCTCAAGGCCGTCACCGGCAAGGCCGCCAAGTGGCGCAAGGGCGAACTGGTGACGTTCAAGGCCAGTGAGTAAGCGCAATCACGGCGAACTTCTTTTATCTCCCGGAACCTCTACTACAGTTGAGTTGACTTAACTACGAGAGAGGCTTCGCGCATAGCAGCAAAGCCGTCCGCTGATGGCTGCGATATCGCGAGGTGCAAAGGAATGAAAGGATTGAGAACGCTGTTGGCTGCATCGCTGACGAGCCTGGGCCTGTCCATGGCGTCAGTGCCGGTATCGGCCGCCCAGGCGCCGGTGCACTTTGCCGACCTGAACTGGGAAAGCGGCAGCCTGATCACAGAGGTACTGCGGTTCATTGTCGAGAAGGGCTACGACTTGCCCACCGACACCTTGCCCGGTACCACCATCACCCTGGAAACCGCCCTGGCCAAGAACGACATTCAGGTGATCGGTGAAGAGTGGGCGGGCCGCAGCCCGGTCTGGGTCAAGGCCGAGGCTGAAGGCAAGGTGGTGGGCCTGGGCGATACGGTCAAGGGCGCCACCGAAGGCTGGTGGGTGCCGGAGTACGTGGTCAAGGGTGATCCGGCCAAGGGTATCAAGCCGCTGGCCCCTGACTTGAAAAGCGTACAAGACCTGGCGCGCTACAAGGATGTGTTCAAGGACCCGGAATCACCGGACAAGGGGCGGTTTCTCAATAGCCCTATCGGTTGGACTTCGGAAGTGGTCAACCGGCAAAAGCTCAAGGCTTACGGCCTGGACGACAGCTACGTGAACTTTCGCAGCGGCTCGGGGGCGGCGCTGGATGCGGAGATTGCTTCGTCGATCCGTCGGGGCAAGCCGGTGCTGTTTTACTATTGGTCGCCCACGCCGTTGATGGGCCGCTACAAGTTGATTCAACTGCAAGAGCCGCCGTTCGATGCGCAGGCCTGGAAGACGCTGACGGATGCGGACAATCCTGATCCCAAGCCGACGCGGTCGCTGGCGTCCAGGTTGAGCATCGGGGTGTCTACGCCGTTCCAGAAAGAGCATCCGCAGATTGCGCAGTTTTTCGAGAAGGTTGAGTTTCCTATTGAGCCGCTTAATCAGGCGTTGGCGAAAATGAGTGAGAATCATACGCCGCCTCGGGAGGTGGCCCAGGTATTTCTCAAGGCTCATCCTGAGGTGTGGAAGGCGTGGTTGACGGAGGATGTGGCTCTCAAGGTTGAGTCGGCCCTCAAGTGATTGACAGTGTTGCTACCTGATGGAAATCAAAATGTGGGAGGGGCTTGCTCCCATGACGGCTATCTGACTGATGCACTGCAATCCAAATGTGGGAGGGGGCTTGCCCCCGATGGCGGCCTCTGGGCCGACCAGGATGTTGGATTGGGTTGAGTACATATCCGTTTCTGCG